>JBGVOY010000067.1:0-4619 GCA_045126755.1 Alphaproteobacteria bacterium
TGTAAGCTATCCGCAACCCGCATCAGAAAGAGTTTTGATGATTTCCGGAAGTATGGAAACGCTGAAAAAGTCTTATGAACTGTGGGGTTTTTGGGATGAAAACGTTAATTGGGCATTCTTATCCGGAACACACGAAGTCTGCAAAAAAATCATTTTGTGTATGACTTATCGTCCGAGTACGGAATCTGAAGTGTTGATGCTCAAGCGCAACTCCCGCGAACTTCTTACACTATGGCTTGAAAAATATAAGTCGTTGAGTGAAGACGCCGAAAAACTTATCAATGATGACATTGAGCTTTTGTTGCTCAAAAACATCTATATAGAACAGCAAATTTCGGCCGCACAGAATATGAGTTCCGTTTAAAGTTACCCTCTCTTATCATTAAGAGAGGGATTTTTTTATTATCGTTCTATTCTTCTGATACCCATATTATTATATTCGTCTTTATATGAGAAATCAAAATAGAATGGTTCTATGGGATATATTTCGTCTTTATTTTTTCTTTCATTTTTTCTGATTGCCCGTTTTCTGCTGATATTGGAAACTCTGCCGTCAACTTTTAATTTTCCTTTAGCCATCCACGTTGTATCTACATAAACTTTTTTATTTCTAAACATAAAATAATTCCACCCATGTGCATTATTTTCTCTATCGTTTTTAGAGCTTTTTCTTTCACCGTATTCAAAAGTATATCCGCTGACATAACCTGATTCTATACCGGCTTTTTTGCACATTGCATTAAATAAATTTGCAAAATCGCCGCAAATTCCGACTCTGGATTCCAACAGCTCCGAAGGCGTCTGATTTTCATATTTTTTTCGAAGTTTGGTTACCTTACCGTTTTGATACATATATTGGTCATAAATTATGTGTGATGCTATCCAATATGCAAAGGCTTGAGCTTTATCATATTCGTTTCTCATCGGGCTTGATAAATATTTAACCAGCGAATCCAAATCGTCTTCGTAAATATCAGGCACATCTGTAACAAAATCGATATACCAATCGTATCTGGCATCTGAAGCATAAACTTTTGCTCCAAACACTATATACATCATCAAGATAATCGGCATAAAAAATTTTTTCATCACCCTAACTCCTATATAAAATTGAGTATATTTTTTTAAGCAAATAAATGCAAACAAAAAAACTTGTTCTTCGTCCCGGAACCGTAAAAACAGTCGAGTTCGATTTTAAACACTTCGGCAGTATTGACGGTTATATCTCTAATCCGAAAGGAAAACGTTTATACGGATACGAAATATCGGTCATTGATAAAAACGGTAAGGAAGTTACTTCAAGCTATGCCGATTTGGAAGGATATTTTATTGTTCCCAATGTGCCGTTCGGAAAATATGATGTAATTATCAGCAAAGAAGGCAAAAAATTACCCGCAACATTGTTGCGGGCAACAGCTCATAAGTTTTTTATTTATCTTCTTTTTCGTCTTTTTTTGCTTTAGCTTGTGATATCTTTTCTTGAGCAATTTTTTGACCTTTTTTTACGGCATTAACCCCTTCTTTTGTTTTTTCTTCAAGAGTTTTTTTCCATTGAGGTAATTTATCTGCATTAAAAATTACTACTACAGCAATAATGATAACTAACCAACTTAACATTTTTTTCTCCTTTTAATTGACGCAAAACTTTATCAGCATCATAACTTATAAACTCTTCCGTATACATACTGGTCGCAGTATAATATCTTTTTTGCTCTTTATCAAGAGTAATTATATCCTTTTTAAAGTTAATTATTTTTCTGACCTCTTCATATCTTTGCGCACTTTTGCCTTCAATAAGTTTTCCGGTCTTACATAATTGCTCCATTTCATCTTCGTAAGCACCGCTATAACAAACAACATCACAACCCGCATTCCAAGCACCTTCGGCTTTTTGTATTATTGTTCCTTTTAATGCGTGCATATCAAGTGCATCTGAAATCAAAAGTCCGTCAAAACCTATTTTTTTCCTTATGATTTCACTTATTGCCTTTTCAGACAATGTTACCGGATTTTTGGCATCAATTTGCGAAAGCAATATATGTGCGCTCATCGCTGCAGGCATATAATTTAACTGTTTGAACGGATAAAAATCTGTTTCCAATGTTTCTATCGAATCGCTGATTATCGGCATATCGGCATGCGGATCACTGACTGCCCTTCCGTGTCCCGGAATATGTTTAATACACGGGCAAATTCCTTCGCAAATATATGTATCGCATAAAACTTTAGCGTGTTTTACGATTTTTTTTGTATCAAGTCCGAAACTGCGGTTTTTTAAGGCAACGGTTATTGAAGGATAGTTAATATCCAATACGGGTGCAAACGTAAAATTTGCTCCGATTTTTTTCATATCTTGCGCAATAAGTTTTGCGTGTAAACAAGTTATATCAACATCATCAACCTGCCCCAATATATTTTGGGAAACATAATCACCAAAACCGGCGTATTTTAACGGATTAACCCGTCCACCCTCTTCATCTAAGGCAATAATAACATCTTCTCTCCCTATGGCGTCCTTGATTGACTTTATCAAATTACAAACTTGCTGTAATGAAGATATGTTCCTGTTTAATAACACCACACCCATCGGATTATATTTTTCAAACAATTTCTTTTCAAAATCACTTAAAATATATGACTTAACAGATAATAATGCGGCTAATACAGGTTTTTTCATGCTATTATCCTATTTTTGTTTTACTATACAGTTTAGGCCTTCTTTTTTAAGGTTTGCACAAAATAAATCTGCTTTTTCTTTAGTATCAAACAGCCCTGCTCTTAAACGATGCAGTGTTTTTCCATCGGTATCAGAACTTTCTATTTCATGGTTTAGTTCTCTTAAACTTGAATGTTTAGACGTAAATTCTGCCCAAGCTTTTTTAACCGCATCAATGTTGGCAGATGCCAGAAGTTGAAGTTGCCAAGAACCTTTCGGTGCAGTTGATATAACCGGTTCTTTTTTAGCTTCTTCCTTTTTAGCCTCTTCTTTTTTAGGCTCTGCCTTTTTAGGCTCGGATTTAACCTCTGCAACGGTTTTAACTTCCATCTTAATTTCAGCCGGCTTTGGCGGAATGGTTATTTTTTTGCCATCAGATGTTTCTACTTTTTCTATCAATTCATCAAGATTTTTAACAATCGGATTGTTGTTATCTTCTTTTATGTCTTCGTTTTTAATTTCTATATGTTCATTGTCTTTTTCTTCAGGTTCGGGAACTATTTCAGGCAACTTTGGAGCCTCAGGTGTCGGAAGTATGCTTTCAATTTTCACATCTTCCACTTCATGCTTTTCTACCAAAGCATAAACAGCTTTGTCCTGATTTAAAATTTTCATTCCTCCCGGATCATTGGGCTGAATTTTAACAGGTGTAACCGGCCTGCGAATCAGCGGAATATCTTTACTTACCTCATTTTTAAATCCGGGTGCAAGCAAAAACCAACTTACAAAACCTGCTAACACTATACCGGCTATCGTGCCTAAAAAGCCGTTTCTTGTGCGTTGAAGTTCTTGCTTTCTGGCCTGAATTTGCGCCTGTCTTTCCGAAGCTATTTTCTGTCTGAACTCACTTAAATAATCATCATCTTTGTTATTGGAAAATTCTTTAAACATTGATTACACCCTTTACATATTTCCAGTTGTCGCGATTCTATGCCAAAAAACTTTATAATCCTTTAACATCCGGCTTGCATAAATATTATTTTTGAATAAACTGTAATCAATAAGGAGAAAATTATGATTGTTTCAACATTTAATATCAATTCCGTAAATGCTCATCTGGATAATTTTATTGATTGGTTAAACAAAACATCGCCCGATATCGTTTTGTTGCAAGAAATTAAATGCGAATTTAATGCTTTTCCTTTTTTTGAAATAAATTCAGCAGGATACAATGTAAAAATATTGGGACAGAAAAGTTATAACGGTGTAGCTGTATTAAGTAAGCAAAAAATAACCGTCTTAAATGAAGGTTTGCCTGATTTTGAAGATGAAAATGCCAGATATTTAGAAGCACTAATTCAAATTAACAATAAAAAAATTGTAATATCATCCGTCTATATGCCTAACGGGAATCCGCCCTATAATAATCCTGACGATACTTCAAAATTTGAATATAAGCTGAAATTTATGGATGCTTTTTACAAACACGCACAGAAACTTATTATAAATTACGAAAATGTTATATTAGGCGGCGATTTCAATGTTATTTTAACTCCAGATGATGTTTACAATCCAGAAATGTTTATAAATAATGCCCTATACAAAGAAAGCGTTAAGCAACGATTAAGAGCTTTGTTGTATAATGGGTTTTACGATGCCTTCAGAATGTTGAAACCTTCTGATATCGGATATACTTATTGGGATTATGCCGCTAAAGCTTTTGAACAAGATTTAGGCTTGAGAATCGACTATTTGCTTTTATCTTCTCAACTTGCCGATAAACTTAAAGACTGCTATGTAGATAAATATCCCAGATTAAAAGATAAGCCATCCGATCATACACCGTTAACTGCAGAATTTGATTTTTAAATGAGGTCGGCTTGAAAAAATATTTTTTTACATTTTTCTTAATCTGTTTAATCTTTCCGATGTCGGTCAGTGCCGATATAATTGCTGATGTTTA
>JBGVOY010000068.1:0-4698 GCA_045126755.1 Alphaproteobacteria bacterium
TTCGGCGCTGATGTTGTTTACATCAAAATTTACCATATTTACGCAACGATGAATAAGTCTGATTTTATTTTCATCACATTTATAATGTTTTAAGATATGTTGTTTGATATGATTTGAAATTGCAATTACCAAATCGCCGTAAGTCATAACTTTGTTGTATACTTTTTTAATTCCTTTAGGACCTAAGCCGTATGTTCCGTGAAATGTGGTTAAATATTTTGCGCCGGTTTTTTTAGCAGCCCAATAAGCACTCCAAGCCGGAGCTCTTGAACGAGCATGAACAATATTTACACCGTTTTCTTTAATTATTTTTACCAATCTGCGATAGTTAAGCCACAACTTTATGGGATTTTTAGTTTTTAAGGGCAAGGTAAAATGTTTAACTTTTATTCTTTCTAAATTGTATGCCATACGACCACCGGCAGATGCTACAAAGTTTTTGATACCTTGTTTTTGAAGCTCTGTTGCAATTTCTATTGTTCCCAGCTCAACACCGCCCTGATTAAGTTCGGGTAAAACTTGTAAAACTACCGGTTTTATATCTTTTGTATTTTTCATTTTAAGCCTTTCAACCTCATCTGTTTATAATCAATTTCGGTCAGATTAAAGCAAAATAAAGCAAAACTCAAAAAATTACTCAAATTTATGCACAAAACCTAAATTAAGTTATCCCCTAATTGAAAATAGATTCTTTACATATAAATATAATTGTGCTTACACTTATCAGGTAAAATAAAAATAACTACAAAAGGTATTATTACAATGACTAAAACAGCTTTAACCGATTTTTTAAATGATATTAAAGATAACAAAATTGCCGTTACGGTTTTTTTAATTAACGGTGTAAAACTTCAGGGCGTTATCACATTTTTTGATGAAACATCATTATTACTCAGACGTGACGGACATACTCAACTTGTATACAAGCACGCAATTTCTACCATTATGCCCAGCACTGCAGTTGATGTGGTTGAAAATTAAACGTTGCGGGAAATAGCATCTAAAACAGCTGAAAATGTTTGTATCATTTGCCCTAACGTGCTAAATGTTAAACGTGTCGTGTCGGAACAAAATCGTTTAGATGAAGCCGTCGGATTAGCTTGTGCCATTGATTTGAATGTTGCATATTCTGAAACGCTTAACTTAAAAGCCATTAAACCGGCAACTTATTTTTCCAAAGGATATATTGAAAAATTAAAGCCTGTTATTGAAGAAAATCAACTGTCTTTAATGATAGTTGATGCGTTATTATCGCCGATTCAGCAACGAAATTTGGAAAAAGAACTGAATATTAAAGTTATTGACCGAACAGCTCTTATTTTAGAAATTTTCGGTAAAAGAGCCAATACGAATGAAGGAAAACTGCAGGTTGAATTGGCTCATTTAACTTATCAACGCTCGCGTTTAGTAAGAAGTTGGACTCACCTTGAACGTCAACGAGGCGGAGCCGGATTTTTAGGAGGTCCGGGAGAAAAGCAAATTGAATTAGACAGACGTATTATTGATGATAAAATCATAAAAATAAAAAAAGAACTGGAAAAAGTTAAAAACACAAGACATTTACAACGAGGAAACCGGCGCAAAGTTCCCTATCCGGTGGTAGCTATCGTCGGTTATACAAATGCCGGTAAATCTACTTTGTTTAATAAACTATCCGGAGCTTGCGTATTAGCTAAAGATATGCTTTTTGCGACGCTTGACCCGACTTTAAGAAAAATAAAACTTCCGTCCGGAAATGAGGTTATTTTTTCCGACACCGTTGGTTTTATTTCTGATTTGCCGCACGAACTTATTATGGCTTTTCGTTCTACTTTGGAAGAAGTTTTAGAAGCCGATGTAGTAGTTCATGTTCGTGATATTGTAAATGAAGATACCTTGCTTCAAAAGAAAGACGTATTGGAAGTTTTGGAAAGCATCGGTTTAAAAGAGATAGAAACAAAACCAAACTACATTGAAGTTTTAAACAAGGTTGATTTATTAACAAGCGAAGAAAAAAACATTTTAGAAAACAAAATATTAAATAAATCAAAAGAAGTTGTAACCGTATCTGCGATAACCGGTTACGGATGTGATAAACTGTGTTTAGCCATAGATAAAATACTTTCTGCCGAATTTAAACAATATACATTGGAAGTTGATACGTCAGACGGAAAATTGCAAGCGTGGCTTTATAAAAATGCCGTAGTTCTGCACAAGTTTGTAAAAGACGACAAAACAATATTTACGATAAAAATTGACGAAGCAAATTATAAAAGATTAAACAGCTTATTTTCACTAAAATTAACATAAAGTTTAGTTTAAAAATTCTTGAAAACACTCTCTTTAAAATTACTTAAAAAGTGTAATTAAACATCAAAATTTTAAGGAGAAAAAATATGACCAAAGGTGTTCGTTATCCTACTTTAGCATTTCAAACCGGCGGTGTCGGACAAGCAAACGACGGTATTCCGCCGCAACCTTTTGAAACCTTTTGTTATGATTCCGCTTTAATGCAGGCAAAAATCGAAAATTTTAACGTTGTTCCTTATACATCAGTTTTACCTAAAGAACTTTACGGCAATATTGTAAGTGTCGATAAGGTTGAAAATCAGTTTAAACACGGTGCCGTATTAGAGGTTATTATGGCCGGACACGGTGCCTCCAGAGATGAACATAAAGCTATTGCAACAGGTGTCGGTATTTGTTGGGGAAAAGATAAAAACGGTGAACTTATCGGCGGATGGGCTGCCGAATATGTTGAGTTTTTTGATACACAAATAGACGATGAAATTGCTCAAGGTCATGCAAAAATGTGGCTTAATAAATCGTTACGTCACGAATTGGAAATTAGAGGTGTTGAAAAGCACAGCGATTTTCAAATGTTTCATAATTACCTAAATATTACGGAGCAATTCGGATATTGTTTAACCTGCTTGGGATTTCTGAACTTTGAATATGCCGATCCAGTAAAAATTTAGAGAGGATATAAAAATGCTAAAGAAAAAAACATCTCAAAACATTCAAACGGCGGAAGATAAAAACTCCGCCGGTTTGGGCGTTATGGCATTGGCTGCCATTGTTGTAAGCTCGATGATTGGAGGCGGAATTTATTCTTTACCGCAAAATATGGCAGCCGGAGCATCGGCCGGAGCTGTCTTACTTGCATGGATAATTACCGGTTTCGGTGTATATTTTATTGCCAATACATTCAGAATTTTATCTAATGCGCGTCCAGATTTAACTGCCGGTATATATATGTATAGTCGAGAAGGTTTTGGTCCGTATATCGGCTTTACAATCGGTTGGTCGTATTGGCTGTGTCAAATTTGCGGAAATGTCGGTTATGCCGTTATTACAATGGATGCACTTAACTATTTTTTCCCGCCTTATTTTGCCGGCGGAAACAATCTGTATTCGATTATCGGCGGTTCTATTCTGATTTGGAGCTTTAACTTTTTAGTTTTAAGAGGAATTAAACAAGCCACAATTATTAACCTTATAGGGACAATAGGAAAAATACTTCCTTTAATGCTGTTTGTTATAATTATGGCTTTTGTTTTCAGCAGTGATAAATTTTCTTTTGATTTTTGGGGAGAAAATGCTCTAACTTTAGCCAAACTGGGCGGACTTTCAACGCAAATAAAAAGCACAATGCTTGTAACGTTATGGGCATTCATCGGTATTGAAGGAGCTGTTGTAATGTCGCAACACGCAAAAAGTGTGCAATCGGTAGGCAGAGCCACATTATTAGGTTTTGTTACATGTTTAGCCATTTATGTTTTATTGTCTTTATTGCCGTTCGGATACATGAGTCAAGCCGAACTTGCTTCAATCCCTAATCCGTCAACTGCCGGAATTTTAGAAAAAGTTGTCGGCCGTTGGGGAGCTTGGTTAATGAACATAGGCTTACTTATTTCCGTATTATCAAGTTGGCTTGCTTGGACAATGGTTACGGCGCAAATTCCGCAAGCTGCCGCTGAAAACGGAACATTTCCTAAAGAGTTTGCCAAAGAAAATGCCAATAAAGCGCCCAGTGTTTCTTTATGGGTAACAAGTTCCTTAATGCAAATATTTATGTTGCTGGTATATTTTTCCAATAATGCGTGGAATACCATGTTAAGCATTACGGGGGTTATGGTTTTGCCTGCTTATTTATCAAGCTCGGCATATTTATGGAAAATATGCGAGGACCATGAATATCCGAAAAACATTTCCGTTAAACGCTCGTCTGCTTTATTTTCGGGTATTATCGGATGCGTATATGCTTTGTGGTTAATTTATGCGGCAGGTCTGAAATATTTGTTGATGGCAGTAATTTTTATGGCATTAGGTATTCCTGTCTATATTTGGGCAAGAAAACAAAATAATCCTAAAACAAAAGCTTTTAGCAAAAGAGAATGCGCTATTGCCGTAATACTGGCAGTTATTTCCGTTTTTGCCATTTATGCAATGAGCACATCAATTATAAAAATTTAAAAACTTGCCATAATTTGACAAATAATTATTGACAATAAAGTAAAAAATTGATATAAATTGTGCTACGCAAAAGTAATTAAGTTTAATTATTAAATATGACCACGTATGAAAAATACAAATTTACTGGATATTCTCAAGGAGAAGAACCGGTCTGATTATGAAAAGTTTTTAAAGACAATGGAAATCGGAAAAATTTCTGAAGAAGAAGAGACGGAGTTTTTTAAATCAGCCCCTGACGATTGG
>JBGVOY010000069.1:0-2842 GCA_045126755.1 Alphaproteobacteria bacterium
ACGTACGGCGGCTTTGCCAATGAAATTTTGAAAAGTAACGATATTATCAAAAGAATAGATAACAATGAAGGTTATCCCGTAATACAAAATTTGCCGGCGAAATCGTTTTTTGCTGAAAAAAACATTTTACAAGAACTTAAAGGTATGCTTGTCGATGAAAGGCAAAATAGGTTAAATTTTCAACGTTTGGAACAAGCATTAAAAAGCTTGAAAAACGAAAAAGTTGCAATCGAGATTAAGTCTGATGATAAAAATAAATGGTATGAAGTTTCGGTCAAGCCGATACATTTGAAAAAAAGTGATATCTTTGAGGGGGATTTTTCATTAAAAAAAATAATAAAAGAAACATATTTTTTATGGTCGCTTGAAGAGATAACTGCCAAGAAAAATATGGAGCAGATTTTTGAAAATGAAAGAAAAAAACTTCACGATTTTATTCAAAATATGCCGGTGGGTTTATATATCGCCAATTCGGACTATGTTATTGAATATGTAAATGACAGATTTGCAATTTCGCTATCCGAAACAAAAGATTCTCTTATAGGAAAAAACTTAAAAGATATCGTCATACAAGATAACGGAATTTTAAATTCGCATATTCCCGCATACGCAGGACGAACAATTTTTTGCAATCAGTTGCAAGAAAATACGGAATTGTTTGTTTTGCAAAATAATTTTAAAGATGACAATAAAATTAAAATCAGAGGCCTTACGTTAAAAGAGCTTCAAAATGATAAGCAACTGCTTGAAAATTTAAATTATGGTATTGATGAGATTGATTGGTTATTTAATTTATCTCCGTTGGGAATTGTCTTTATTGATGACAAAGGCAGGGTTATAAACTCTAATCAGAAGGCAAGCGAGATTTTAGAACAAGATTTAGCCAATAAAGATATAAAAGATTTATTGCAAGCTCCGACATTAAAACTGTTAAAAAATATCTTCAGTCAGTATTTATCAGGAAAGAACAATGAGTTGAGCATCATAGAAACTCGTTTAAAAACAGATAAAATAGTAAAAATACATATTGCTCCGCGAAAAAGAATACACTGTGAAAAGAGCTATATTGACGGTTTTGTATTTTATTTAAGCGATACTACGGAAGAAAAAACTTTAGAATTAAAATTTGCTCAAGCACAAAAAATGCAGGCTATGGGACAACTGGCCGGCGGTGTTGCGCACGACTTTAATAATTTGCTTACCGCAATGATAGGTTTTTGCGATTTATTGTTACAACGACACGGTATAGGTGATCCGTCATTTGCTGATTTAAATCAGGTCAGAAATAATGCTCATCGTGCGGCAAACTTGGTAAAACAGCTTTTAGCTTTTTCAAGAAAACAGCCATTGAAACCTAAACTTATAGATGTTACCGAAAGCTTTATTGAACTGAACTATCTGCTTAAAAGGACTTTAGGCGAACAAATTAACTTAGAATTTAATCACGGAACTGATTTAGGATACATACGGGTTGACCCTGTGCAATTTTCGCAGGTTATAGTTAATTTGGTGGTTAATGCAAAAGACGCCATGAATGGTAAAGGCCAATTAAAAATAAGTACACATACAGAAAAATTAAGTGCACCTTACCAATTTGGCGCCGATACAATTTCAGAAGGTGAATTTGTTGTTATAAATGTCAGCGATACGGGATGCGGTATTGAAAAAGAAAATTTAAGCCGTATTTTTGAACCGTTCTTTTCTACGAAAGAAAATGTCGTCGGTTCAGGAACAGGTTTAGGACTTGCAACCGTTTACGGTATTATTCGCCAAACGGAAGGTTTTATTAAAGTAGATAGCGTTGTCGGAAAAGGAACAACATTCTCAATATATTTACCTCGTTTTGATAAAAAAGACGAAGAAAACGAACCTATGGAAGAAAAACAAACAGAACAAACTCCGGTATTGACCTCAACGGTTAATGTAAAATCGCAGAAAATGATTTTAGGAATGAATGTATTAAAGCTTGACCGAGAGATAAAAACTCCTTCAAATCCGGAAGATATAAAAATATTGTTTGTTGAAGATGAAGATTCGGTCAGGGCATTTGGTGTTAGAGCATTAAAGAAAAAAGGGTTTAGCGTAACATCGTGTAATTGTGCCGAAAGTGCCATAGAGCATTTAGATAAAGGCGAAAATTTTGATATGCTTATTACCGATATGGTAATGCCTGGGTTAAATGGTGCCGAACTTGCAAAAATTACTAAAAATAAACTGCCGAATATTAAAATTATTTTGGCTTCAGGATATTCTGAAGAAATCGCCAGAAAAGAATTATCCGGCTCGGAGGAATTTGAGTTTATTGCCAAGCCATACAGTTTGGGCGACTTAACGCAAAAAGTGGTAAATATTTTAAATAACGGATAAAAAATGAATAAAACAAGCAAGCAAATACCGTTAATTTTTGAACATAAGGTTGACTATAAACGTGATGATTTTATGGTTAATCAATGTAATTATCAGGCAATAAGTGCTGTTGAAAGTTGGCCGGAGTGGCCTTTCTTTGCGTATGTTTTGTATGGCCCTAAAGGATGCGGAAAGTCGCATTTATCACATGTCTTTGTTGAACATGTAAAGCGTTTTTATCAAAAACCGGGTGGTGTCAGAATGATAAACGCAGTCGACATTACAAACGCAAAGGCAGATGCTTTACATAGAGAAAACAGATGTTTGGTGGTTGAAAATCTTACACCTAAAGCAAATAACGAAGCTCTGTTCCATTTGTTTAATTTGTATCAAAATGAAGGTGGGTTTCTCTTATTTACGGCAGAAAATGCTCCTGCCAGAATGCACTTTAAGTTACCTGATTTGCAATCAAGATTAACCATTATTCCGAGCATTG
>JBGVOY010000070.1:0-11892 GCA_045126755.1 Alphaproteobacteria bacterium
TAACAGAACCAAGACCTGCAACAATACTTGCATCAGATGTCTGTATATCATCCAAATTTAAAAAGTCTTGAGCATTTATTGTTCCGTAATTTATTAAATTAGCCCCATTACTTACTATCATGGCAGCCGGATTATTTTCAGCGGTTGCGTATTCATCTGTATCCATATCTACCGAATTTTCACCGGTAATGTTAATTGTTCCGTTATTTATAATGTAAGAATTGGAGCCGGCGGCATACATACCGATACCTTCTTTACTTGCTATATTTATAACACCCGTTTCAGAATTTATCAGTTTTACAAATTTATCATTAGCTTGAGTTCCGTCTACGTATCCGTCTGCATACATACCGATACCGCCTTTTCCACCATTTATTGTAATAGTTCCGTTATTTGTAAAACCGTCTTGAGATGTTTGTTTTGCGTATACACCTATATTTTGCTCAGATGTATCATCTGTCATTGTAAGAGTTATTTCACCATTATTGCTTCCGCTTACATTTTCACCGTCAAGATATATGGCAGCTCCGTTCATTTCGTAGTTTTGATTAGAGATAGTTTCATTATTTATTACTGATGCACTATTATAACCTGCCATAAATGAATCTATATCTGCAGAGCTAAAAGTATCTGCCTGAACGCTTATTATTCCATCGTTTTGAATAATACCACCGGTATATGCATACATACCTCCGGCATAAAACGGATTTATAGTTCCTTCATTTATAGCAGAAGCACCAAGTTCAACAATCATAAGTGCAGGATAATTATCTTTATGATAATTTTCATTTCCGGTTAAGGTTCCGGAGTTTGTAAGAGATGTTCTTATACCATTTCCATACATTAATTGGTTATTACCTTCAGAACTTTTAATATTTATAAAACTGTCTTCTATACCATCTACATAACCCAACCCTTGAACAGCTATAGCTGATGATACATCAATTCCGTCTTCGGCAGTTTGTATAACATAAATACAACAAGTATTTTTTATAGTTCCGAAAGAGTTACCGAAAATATATAAAGGCATTGTGCTTGTTTCTTTTGAATCAACGGATATTTCAGAGTTATTTAAATATACACCATAAATATTTTCATCTTCAACATCACTGTTTGCGTAGTTAAGTATGGTTCCCGTATTATAAAAATAACCGTTTTCAATAACAATTTGTGATGATGCTTTATAATTTTGTATTGTTCCCTGATTAAAGAAATTACCGCCTGAAATATATATAGATGACATACCAAAAATATTTCCGTTATTTGTAAAAGCATCTGTATATAATGTTCTTAAATTATTTATAGTTCCATATTTTTTATTTAAGAATTTTTCAGTATATAAAACACTTAAATTATCATCAAAAGAAACAGTACCGTTATTGGTTAACTTGTTAAGATTTATATCCTCTTCTTTATTAAATGTTATAATACCGGTAGTTTCATTATATAATTCTATATTACCCGTATCTGTGAAAGTAGGATCCGATAAATTACCGTTATTATTTACTATACTTATTTTATCTGAATTATTGTAAAATACAGGGTTAACAGACTCTACATTTTCTTGTATATTAAAAGTAGAATTATTTAACACCACAGACATATTTTCATTATATACATACTGATTTATAATTGAGTCGTTAGCTGATATATGGTATTTTTCGTCTCCTCCGGTCAGGTTTATTGTTCCGTAATTATGCATCAATACTTTTGAAAGAGATATACCATATAAATCTGTTACGGGAGTATTTAAAACCGTTTGCCAATCCAGATTTATATTTCCGTTATTGTAAAAAACGGTTCCGTTATCACCAACTTCATTTGATGATGAAATTTGAAGACCTACAGCAGAACTTACACGGACACCGCCTTCAATATCCTGTTCACTTTCTTTATAATAAAAATTCATATCAGTATTATTATAGATTTCGGCTTCTTTAGAATATATACTTAATGTAGTGTCAGATTCAATAACACCATCATTTACAAACATAGATTTTTCATTTTCATTTAAATTTATTTTAAATTTAGTTGTTATATCATTATGAGTAGTTTTATTAAAAAAGATACTTCCTGCCGAATTATTGATAAAGTTTACCGGATCTGAAAGATTTATATATCCGATACTGATATTACCGTTATTTGTAACATTTGTTATGCCTTTTAATGCAGTGGTAATTGAGCCGTCGTTTACCATATTGATTATGTATACGGCATTTTGACCTTGATACATCCTATCTTCCGTATCAAAATTTAAATTACCGTAATTATAAAACGTATCATCTACTCTGGCATACTTAACATCTAAATCAGTATAATTATTAACAACTGCAGCATCAAATTGTCCTTTAATATAACTACCTTCTCTAAAGTTTATAGCTCCTCCATATGCATGTATAGCATACATCTGTTCTTCAGGCATTATAATTGAGCCGTATAAATCAACATAACTTCCTTGTCCTCTAATTCCGTATGCTTTTGATGATTTACTTAAAATGTTGCTGAATATGGTTTCATCAACATTTTGAGTATTATAAAATAATTCCATATTTCCGTTATAAGAAATATAAGAATTTGCGGCATCTATTCCGATAACATTACCTACCGAATGGAGTTTTATATCTCCATCATTAAAAATTTTAACTTTTGCTTTTTCAATAATTTCCTGTGTATCTGCTGTATGTAATATATCTCCAAAACCTGAAGAACCAGAACTAGCACCTCCGTTAACACTAATTCCGCTCAAACTATATTGTGCCGGCATAAATATTTCATCAGAATTAACTATAAAACTCGCATCAATATTTCCGTTATTTATAACTGTAAGAGGAGATTCGGATAAGTTATCGTCAAATGCTATTTGTATGGCACTTGCAACCATACCATCATCGCTTCTGCCAAAATTTTGCATATCATCAATCAAATCAGTAGCAGTTTGCAACCTTAAAGTAAGATTTCCATCATTAGTTATGCTTGTGCTTCCTTTTTTGCTTTCCATATTTGCATTAGAAAAAAAGATATTACTGTTTGCATAAGATAATTCTCCTAATGTATCATATTGATTCCACGTATAAGCGGCAGAAAATTTGGGTGTAAGAGCTTTAATATTATTTGCGTTGATAGTTATATCTCCGCTATTTGTCAGATTTCCATAACCTATTAAAGCAATTCCCACCGAATCATTTCCCTTTATGTTAATATTTCCGGTATTGGTCAGGTTTTCTATACTTGAAGATAATATGCCTACGTTATCATACGGAGCGGTAATATTTATATTTCCGCTATTTATTATATCTTGGCTTTTGATGTTTGAATAATACATAAGACAAGATTTCATATTTCCGGTTATACAAGATAATATACCCACACCATTACCTATATTTGATGAAGTCAGTGTTATATCGCCCGAATTATCTGCTTTTCTGTTTTTAACATAAATTCCGCCCCAAGTTCCTACCTTATCATCACCTGTGTTTATTAAAGCTTGAGTATTTGTTATACTGTTGGAAGAAGATATTATAAAATTTTCAGGTTTTAGGTTTCCGCTTTTTACACAAGATTCACAGCCGCCGCATATATTTCTTTCATAACAAACATATCCGTCATCACAAGTTACATCTTTATAAAATCCGGCTTCACACTCCAATTCCATACCGTTTCCACCTTCATCTATTGTTCCATCATCTCTTTTACAAGCCTCACAACCTCCACATTCGTTTTTTATACATTCTTCACCTTGATAACATGTCAAATTTTTATAACATCCGGGGTTACATTTATTTTCTTCGCAAGGGTCTTTTACTTTTATGCAAGCAGAGCAAACGCCACAAGTGTATTGTGAACAAACTTCGTCAGCTCCACATGTAACTTCTCCGTCAAAATTTTCACAATGGTCAATAGTTTCTACGCAGGCAACACACTTACCGCATTGATATTTTGAACATTCAAAACCTGAACCGCAAATTGTTTCTTGAACATCATCACAAGAGTCGTCAGGATTATCCGGTGTATCAGGATTGTCCGGATTATCAGGTTCATCAGGATTAGGATTTATATTACAAGACGTACAACCGCCGCAAACAGGGTGATATTCAGTGCAGATAAGACCTTCTTCGCATTCTAAAGGTTCAAAACCTTCACATTCATCGGGAATATCGGGAATATCAGGATTATCCGGAGTATCTGATGGAGAATTTTTACACTCTAAACAACCGCAAACTGAGTTTGTCTTACAACCGTAATCACAAATTTTAGGAATTATACCATCACAGACATCATCTATACCGTCATCAGCAGATGAACCTCCGCCTCCTCCGCCGCCTGACATACCTAAAGCGACACCGCCTGCCACTGCCACACCTGCTGCAACAAGACCATATTTTTTCCAGCTTTCGGGTTTTTCCATGTGCGTATCGTCATACGAATTATAAAAATACCCTACTCTGTCATTTTCACGCAAAAACTTATCATAATATGCTATATTTTCAGTGCATGGATGATATATATTTGCTCCTGCCTTTCTAAAAGAATGAAAAGCTCTTCTGTCGCCTCTTTTGGCAGCCACGCATAAGCCCGTATCGCCGTCAATATTTACCGAATTTATATCTAATCCTCTGTTTTTGGCTTCTGTTAAATACGAAACATTACCTTTTGCTGCCAGTTGATACATATGATTAAAAACATACGGGTCTAACCTTTGCATATAAGCAAATCCGTCTTTAACAATAAATGTTACAACACTCAATATAAGCATTAAATTTTTAATTAAACGCATAGCGATACAGTCCTCTTGTTTCATTATATAACAAAAATATACCCAAAACATTAAATCCCCGTTAACAAACGGGGATTTACATTACTTTTCCTGTAACACATTAAATGATGTTTTGCCTGTAATCGTCTTATCGGCACAGCTTATGCCGACACTTAAATCGACAAACGTGCAAGAATAAACTTTTCCATCTTTAATAACATCGGGCCTTGTATATTTTACATCTTCGGCAAGTGATGTTTCAATCGGTGGAGACGGTAAAAAATAAGACCTTCCGTCTACAGTAACGGAAGCACGTTCTTGGGTAAAATAAATTTCGGTATCAAACTCGTTATAACTTATCGGCATCTTTATTTTGTAGGTGTAATAAATAAAATCACCATCAACTCGTTTTTCCAAAACTTCCTCAACCGCCATGGCATGAATACAAATCGAAGTAATCCATGAAAATTCCATTTGAGTTGTGTCATTTCTTTCAACATAAGGTATAGATTCGATATTGTTATAAACCGCCTCATAGGTTACATCATCAAGAATAATCCAACTTTTTACCAGATTATCTTCCGTTGTATAACCCGATTCTATAGGTTTACCGAAAATAATAGTTCCACCGGTTTCTTCCGATATCATGGCATTTTCTTTTTGACAGGCAAGCAAAAGAAAACCGCAAAGCAAAAAACATAACTTTTTCATAGCGCAAATAATTTTTTATTACGCTAAAGATACATCTTTTTTCTTAATTCGTCAAGTTTTACTTATTTAACAAATGCAAACCCCGATTCATCAAACTCTACTCCTTGCAAATCATTTTTCTTGTCAAAAAGCCTAGACCCCAATGAACCGAATTTATAATAAAGAGGAGTATTGATAGTTGCTACAAAAGCACTGTTATCAGGAATATAGCTTTCAAAAATACGAACATTAAAGTTTTTCAACCAATAATCTAATGTTTCATTTTTTGCTTTTTGACCTATATTAAATGCAAGACGCATATTGAAAAAATCAAACGAAGTCGATTCTTTTGCGCACTCTTGATATGTAAGTGCATCCGCAAACATTACCGTCGCCGCTAAATCATAACATATACGAGAAACAATCTTATATGGTATATTTGGAACAAAACAAGTCTTTATACCGCTTAATACCGGCAAAATAACCCCCAAAACAAAACTATCGGCATTATGCGAATTAAGAGTATTAACAGCTCTATCCTTCGGATTAAACGGTAAAACACAATCAAGCTCACGATACGATTTTAAAATATCTTTTGCACTATATTCTAACATCTTTCCGTTTTTAAATAATACTACGGATGTTTGAGCTATCGGATATAAGCGCTTGTATGTAAACCTTATGGGTTTTAGTTCCGAAATATTGATTGTTTCACAACTTGCAGCTTCAAACTCTTTAACGGCAAGCATTACATCTACATTTGCCGTTTTTATCTGCACTTCAATATCATCCGGACTCATAACAATAACAGTTTTATTCAGATATTGTAGCGCCCAAAATGTTACCAAAAAATTCAACCCCGCAGGAATACATATTCCCACTCGTTGCTTGTCGCCGATTTTTTTGTAAAGCGCTTCGCCGTATGAAACCGCTTTTTTAATCAAATCTTTATACGATAAACTATAACCGGAAATGTCGGTGGCTATAATATGTTTTTTATGATTTAGCTTTGCACTGTCTTGTAAAGCATTAAACAATGTTTCGGGTATATCCGAAGTATTCAGCATCATATCTACCATTAACTCATAAAGTTTACGGGCGGCCTGATTGCGACTGTTTTTGTTAAGCGGAACTTCAAAAGTGCAGGCAGGTAAAATATGCAAATCTATTTTAGGAAACAAGCGAGTATAAAACTTATCATTAACATACGATAATTTGGAGTATTGCGCCCCTCTTATACGCACAGGCAAAAGTTTTGCGCCTGCCTTTGCGGCAATCATTGCAGCTCCGTCATATACCTGCATAATTTTACCGGTTAACGTAATTCTTCCTTCAGGAAAAATCATAACTTTTCGGCCTTTTTTTATCTCTTCAATCAAGTTTCTTATAGAAAGAGGATTAGACGGATCTAAAGGATAAAAATCTACCAACAGTCTGATTATAGGCATAAACCACTTTCCCGTCCATGCTGACGTAATGGCAAATGTTATGCGTTCAGGCATAAAAGCTGCCATTAACACACCATCCCATAATGATGTATGATTTGCAATTATCAAAACTTTTGAACCTGCTTTCTTAAAGTTTTTATAACCCGTTACTTTTGTTCTGAACATAAATCTTAAAATTGTTTGCAACAACGAACGTGTTAATGTATCCGGCAAAAGTGAGCAAATATAAAGTGCAACAACCAAAGAAATAAGCCCCATAATCATAAATAATTGAGGCAAACTGACACCTAACTTAAATAATACGATGGCAAAAACCGCCGAGCCTGTCATTCCTAAAGAATTGATAATATTATTACCGGCAATTACCGAAGCGGTATAAGCTTTCGGAGATCTGTTTTGCATAAAAGCATTAAGCGGAATAATGTATAATCCGCCCCAAAAGGCAAGCATAAACAAACTTACGGAAAAGCCGAAAGCTCCGGGAGCGCTTAAAAAAGATTTAAAAGTCATTGTTTTTTCAGGAGTAGGATAATCAGAACTTAATAACCATAAAGAAAATAAACACAAGGCCATACCTATTGCACTCAGCGGAACATACGTCATATTGATTTCGCCTTTTAAAATCTTATTACAAACATACGAACCGAAAGCGACACCTAAAGAAAACAATATCAGGAAAAATGTAATCGTTCCTTCGGCAGCATTTAAAATTTTACCGCACAACGGATAAATTTGCACTGCAACCAATGCTCCGATTGTCCAAAACCAACTTGCTCCCAAAATACTTTGAAAGATAAATGTGTGTTTCCTTAAAAACATATAGTTTTGAGCTATGGCAGTAAACAAATTTTTATTTATCTTCATCATTGGTCGAGGTGCCGGTGCCGATAATATATTACAAGATGCAATATAACCTAAAACAGCCAAAGCAATAAGCACAAAAATCGTAGCTTGTATCGGAAGCAAAGTTCCGGCAATTAAACCGCCTAAAATAGCAATATAGGTTGTTGCTTCAATATAAGCATTTCCTTCGATAAGTTCGTTTTGTTCAAGTTGTTGAGGTAAAAGAGCATATTTTACGGGACCGAAAAATGCAGACTGTGCGCCCATTAAAAACATCAGAATAATCAAAAAAGTTAAATTAGAAGTATAGCAAGCAACACCAACACCAATCATTAAAACTATTTCAACAATTTTTAAATTTTGAGCAATTTTGGCTCTGTTATATTTGTCGGCAAATTCACCTGCCCAAGCCGAAAACAAAAAGAAAGGCAAAATAAAAAGCCCCGCTATCACATTAGATAAAACATCCGACTGTTCCGCCATGGTGATTGTTACCAGTGTGAGCAAAGCATTTTTGAACAAATTATCGTTTAACGCCCCTAAAAATTGGGTAATCATTAAAGGAAGAAAGCGTTTTGTTTTAATAATTCCACTCATATTTAACCTCAAAAAATATTTAACTTTTAAGAAAAAATAACAAAGTGCGCACAGACAATCAAGATAAAAATAAATGTTTTCAAACCTTGACTTTGTCTTAAAAATTAGATATATATGCTCGCATATCAATAAGCTTATGTCTAATTTTTAAATACCGATTATTATGGAAAAAAAAGGAAACTTATTTTATTCGGGTTCATTTGATCCCTTTAACATCGATGATGCCCGTCTCGTGCATGGTCATGCCGGTCCTGAAAGTAAGGTGATTGTTGGTATAGAAGCTGATACAGCCCCAACACTTTTTTCACTTGCGCAAAGAGTCGAATTTGCAAAAAAATCTATTGAATGGTATTGCAAAACACACACTGACGACTGGTACGAAAATCGCAGCGAGTATATTGAGGTTGTAACATACAGCGGTCTTCCTATATATGAAGCAAAAAAGCATAATGCCGAGCATTTTCTTTTTTGCAAAAATCAGAACCCGAGCCCAAAATTTAAATTGAGCCGGCAAATAGGAAGAAGAATCTTAAATTATCAAATCGGATATATTCAGTCTCCGTTTTACGATGTTTCTGAAATAGCCGACTTGGTTGAAGAAGCCTACAAAAATCACGAATATATTATGCTTGAAATGATGGTAACACCTCCGGTGCATAATATGATGATGGAAACACTGCTCAAACAAGAATATGAACTTTGCTGCCGCGCATCAGGTATTTCTTGGGAAAATTTTTGTAAGCAAATGTCAACACGAGATTATCATAATCTCTCGCACATTTCTTATATGCTCAACAAATATCGCTTGATGGAACATGATACAAATCAAGCCGATTGGTTTATCAAAGACCAAAATATCAAAGCTGCCATTTTCTTCCACGACTACATTCCTGACGATGAAGAAAAATCTTTTGAGGCATCAGGTCTTCATGAAAGCTACAAAGGCTTGTTCTTGGCAACCAAGCATTTAGGCGGATTGCCTGAAACTTTAAGCAAGGAAGAACAAATTATTCACGATTTGGACTTGGCCATTTTCACCGACAAGGCATTGTATCAAGACTATTTCAGATACAAACTTTTAAAAGGCGAATATGCTCATATTCCTTACAATGAATATGTTGAAGCCAGATGCAAACTCCTTGAGGAGCTGAAAAAAGAAATCAACGAAAGAACACTTTTTACCGAAAAAGAAAAGTCTGTTGCCATACAAAACATCAACGCAGAGCTTAACTTTTTTGGAAAAAATCCTTCTAAAGATTGATAACTCACCAAAAACGGCATTTCCAAAATGCCGTTTTTTTTATCCCTGCAACAAACTATAACTTAATTTGATAATAAAAAGTGCATGTTTCTTTTTCTGCACAAATATTGCAATATTCTTCGGCTTGAGTAAGTTTTATATCTTTCAAACATTTCTTATTGCCGGTGCAATAATCATCTCCGTATACTTCATTACCCGTTCCGGATTTATCCGAAAGAACATAATAGAACTTTGTTCGCCATATAGTTTTTCTTTTTTCCTTGGCAATGGTAAACAGGTTCATACACGAATCTTTATTACCTAAAATACTGACAATCATTTCAAAATAAAAATTTTTTCCACTCGGATAATTACCCAAAATGATAAAATTATTGAACGCATCATAGACATACAAATCATCACCCGGACGTATCATTTCTTTAGGAATTATACCCAGTTTTGTTAAAAATGGTGCAATATAACGTTCTGTTTCGGATGAAGATTTTCTTAAACTCTCTAAATTAACCTGAACATAATCAAGAATGGAACTTATTTGATAAGTCTGCTTATTAAGCTTATATTTATTCATAGCTTTGGCATATCCGGCTATTGCCCCGACGGAAAGAACACCGATAATAGCCAACACCCCCAACATTTCAACCATAGAACGACCGATTTGATTGACTTTCATAATATTCTCCTCAAATATAAAACAAACAATACAATGCACCATAAGTTGTTATCATAAATTTTTAGTTAAAATTTTGCTTGCATTGTGTGAAATAAAAGTGTATAAGGTTTTTGCTTTAACTGGTGGTTTGGGCTAAAAGGCATGCCTAACCGCTTTAATTATAATCCAATTTTTTATCAAGGAAGGATTTAAAATGCCAAAATTAAAAACAAAAAGTGCCGCAAAGAAACGCTTCAGCGTTACCGGAACCGGCAAATTAAAAAGAAACTATGCATTTAAGAGACACTGCCTCTTCTGCAAATCTTCAAAAATGAAAAGACAAGCTCGTGGCTCACTTTTATTGAGCGAGTCAGATGTTCAAATTGTTAAAAAGTTTTTACCGTATTTGTAAGGAGGAATAAGATATGTCACGTGTTAAAAGAGGTATGACCGCTCATGCTCGCCATAAAAAAATTCTTGATATGGCTAAAGGTTATAGAGGTCGTAATAAAAATGTATTCAGAGTTGCTGTTGAAAAAGTTGAAAAAGGTTTGCAATATGCTTACCGTGATCGTAGAGCAAAGAAAAGAAGTTTCAGAGCTTTATGGATTCAACGTATAAATGCTGCTACTCGTCTTCATGATATGACTTATTCTCGATTTATCAGCGGGCTTAATAAAGCCGGTATCGAACTTGATCGTAAAGTTCTCGCTGATATCGCTTTGAAAGAGCCCCAAGCATTTGCTAAACTGGTAGATTCTGCCAAAGCGGCTCTTAACAAATAAGTAAAGCTAAAAATTGTAGTAAAAAGAGTCCTCTTGGCAGTCCAAGATGACTCTTTTTACGTATAAAGGTTAAAAAAATGGAAGATATAGAAAGTTTAAAAACACAAATATTAAACAATATCAAAACGGTTGATGATATAAAATCATTGGAAGATATTCGCATATCCGCAATGGGTAAGAAAGGCCTGATTACCGAACAAATGAAAGGTTTAGGAGCTTTACCGTTAGAACAAAAAATTGAAATGGGTAAAAAATTAAACGTCATCAAAACCGAAATAGAAAACGCTTTAGCGTCGCAAAAACTGGTTTTGGAAGAAAAAGCCCTAAATGAAAAATTAAGACAAGAAACACTTGATATTACATTACCTGCAAGACCGGAAATTCAAGGCAGAATACATCCGGTTTCAAAAATATATGAAGAAGTTGTTGCTATTTTCGGGCAAATGGGTTTTGAAGTTGCCGAAGGTCCTGATATTGAAGACCAGTTTCATAACTTTAACGCATTAAATATGCCTCAAAATCACCCTGCCCGTCAAATGCAAGATACTTTCTATCTTCCGAACACAAACGACGGCAACTTTGATATGGATACTTCTTATGTTATCAGAACTCACACCTCCGGTATTCAAATAAGAACCATGGAAAGCAAAAAACCGCCGATTCGCATTATTGCCCCCGGAAGAACATATCGTTCAGACTATGATGCAACACATACTCCTATGTTTCATCAGGTTGAGGGCTTGGTTATTGATAAAAATATTACAATGGCACACTTAAAAGGCTGTTTGTATGATTTTGTAAAAGCCTTTTTTGAACTTGATGAAATTCCGGTTCGCTATCGTCCGTCATATTTTCCGTTTACAGAA
>JBGVOY010000071.1:0-19497 GCA_045126755.1 Alphaproteobacteria bacterium
CCTTCGGCATCTAAGCTCAATGCGGTCGCTTAGCGCTTCCCTGTTTCGCTAAGATGTTCCGAAGAACTTGCAGATAAATTTGATACATCGGTATCAAATTTACTTAGCGTTACCACTGAGCTACAACGGCAAAATAATAAACTAGCTGAAACATACACAATGCTTTTTTTAAAATCAACATATTTTTTAATTTTTTTTAATTTTTTTAATTTATACTGCCGTTTATGGTTGTGGAATAGTTGTTTTAGTGTTTAAAGTTTGTGCAAAAACTTTTATACTGATAACGGTTTAGAATATTGATTAAGGTGCTTTTTTAAATGGAAACAAAACAAGAAGATAAAAAAATTCCCGAATTTTTACAGAGTTTATCCGGTCAGGATAGTGCTGTTGATATGTCTTATGTTGCACAAAACGCTTCACCATTGAAAAAAATAAGTATCGCTTTTTGTGTTTTTTGGTTCGCTTTTATATTTTTATATTTACATAATTGGTTTGGTTGGGATAATTTGCACGCACTGTTACCTGATGAATTTGTAAGGTTTTTGGCATCAATGATTGTGCCTCTTTTGTTGATTTTGCTTTTAGTAAACATTGTTTATAAAACATACGTTTCGGCTAATCAGACTTCGGCGATTGAGCAAAAGCTCGGTAAAGTTTTGTATTCCGATAATGAAAATGTTCTTTCTAAAATGATAAATCAGTCTTTACAAGCTCAAATAAAGCAATTAGCAGATACGGCAACGCATATCAGCTTACAAAATGATTTATTAAAAAAAGAGTTAAGCGCAAAAGCAGATGATTTTGAAAAAATCAGCACTGTTTTAGAAAAATGCTTTTCTCAAAATTTATTAAAACTCAATGAAAGCACTCAAAACTTATTGTCTGAGTATAAAGAAGCAGCCGATACGGCAGAAAAGTTTTCGGTTCGGGCAGAAGAGCTGAAAAACAGTGCTCAAACCTTAAGCAATGAGTTAAATCCGTTAATAAATGAAACAATAGCCACAGCAGACCATTTGAAAAATGTGGTTAATGAAGCTAAAGGGTATATTGCTCAGCATTCGGAGGATATGGATACATTTGCAAACTCAAATCAGCAAAATTTGCAAAAAATGTCACAAACACTCAACGAGCAAACATCTAAATTGGAAAAAACATTTTTGGAAACGGCAGATAGTTGTGAAGAACTGTATAAACGATTAGATAGCGGTATATCTCATGTTGAAAACAGTATAAGAACACATAAACAGCTTGCTGCTGAACAATCTGCATTGTTAGATAAAAATTCTGCTTACCTTGATAATAAGTTAGGAGAATATGGGCGGCTGATAAGTATGGAAGTTGAGGCAATGGTTAATCGTTCATCCACTTTAGATGTAAACGTTGAAAAACAACTAAAATCATTGAATGAGGCAAGTGAAAAAATATCACTTATACTGGACGGGGCCAACACTTCTTTGGAGAAAAAATCCGTAATTGCGGTAGAAAATGTTGAAAAGATAATGTCTAAACTTGAGGGCGAGCTTTCAAAACTCAATGATTTTATTGAAAAAACAGAAAATAAAAATGATGAAATTAAGAGTGTGGCCGAGAAAATTACCGGTAAAATAGGCGATTTAAGTATTGAACTGGGCTTAAAAGTTGACGACTTGAAAATCAGAGCAGTTGATGCTATTGATAAATTTAATGAAGTCAGTGCCGTTGTTCAAAGAAATACCATGCAGTTATCCGAGAGTGCAAACATTATTGTAAATAAGGGTAAAGAGGGGGCTTCAGCTCTGGAACATCAACATTTAAGTATTGTAACGGCGCTTGAAAAATTTGAAAATATCAAAGACAGGATAAATCAGATAGAAACAGGTATTGTTAATACCTCGACTAATGCCGGTGCTTCTTTTGAAAATTATGAAAAGCAAATTAAAGCGCTCGGTGAAGCAATAAATACTCAGGTAAATGAACTCGACGAACATAAAATACGTTCAGAAAGGCATTTGACCGAATTGAAGCAACAGTATGATACTTTCGGTATGGCTAACTTTATGAATGAAACATCAGAATTGGTTACCAAATTGGAAAATTTGAGTGTGGATATAAATAAGTTCTTTAACGAAGACGAAGAAGACGATTTATGGAAAAAGTTTTATGGCGGCGATCATGCGGTGTTTGCTCGTAATATTGTTAAAAAACTTAATCGCAAGCAAATTATTAAAATTCGTGATGAATACGAAAAAAATGCTGACTTTAGGGTTTTATCCGACAAATATATTGCCGATTTTGAAAAGTTGATTATTGCCGCACAGAATTCGGAACGTTCTGAGGTTGTATTGGCGATGATTTCCGGTGCCGATATCGGCAAGATATATTATGTGATTGCAAGAGCGATTGATAGGTTAAAATAAGTATGAAACCGTTTCTTAATTTTAAGAGCAATGTTTTTTTAGCACCGATGGCGGGTATTACGGATGCGCCTATGCGTCGTATTGTGCATCAAAAGTGTGCGGATAAAGTTAATATTGTATCGGAAATGGTTGCCATAAATGCTTTATCAAGAAAAAATGCAAAAACTTACAAGATTGCAGACGTTCGTGCGGAATCGTATCCGGTGATTGTTCAGTTGGTCGGGCATTCTCCGGAGCTTTTTGCTGAGGCTGCCGTTTTGGCGCAAGAGCTTGGTGCTTGTTCAATAGATATAAATATGGGTTGTCCCGTTAAGAAAATAATTACATCAGGGGCGGGGTCGGCGTTGATGAAAGATATGAACACTGCCGCAGAAATTATAAAATCGGTAAAAAATGCCGTCAAACTTGATGTTAGTGTCAAATTCAGAAAAGGTTGGGATGAAAGTTCTGCCAATGCCGTTGAATTTGCTAAAATGTGCCAAGATAGCGGAGCGGCTTATATAACCGTTCATGGAAGGACCAGAGCGCAAGGATATTCAGGCATTGCGGACTGGAATGTAATCAGAGATGTTAAAAATGCGGTTAACATACCGGTAATCGGCAACGGTGATGTGGTTTCGGTTCAAAGTGCAAAGAAAATGATTGAACAAACAGGTTGCGATGGTGTAATGATAGGTCGTGCTGCACTGGGTAATCCGTGGCTTTTGGGACAGGTTTTTGATTATTTGACGCAAGAAATTGAGCCGGAGAGGGTTGATAATACCGAAATTTTAAATACGATTTTGCAGCATATCGAATTGCTTAAAAATTATTATGATGAAAAGCTGGCGGTTTCTTTATCGAGAAAATATGTTTGTTGGTATTCCAAAAATTATTATGATGCAAAGCGTTTTCGAGAAAATTATATGAGAATAAACGATTATGAAACGGCAGTAGCCGAAATATATGCTTATTTTGCTAACGCCGAAAGGGAGGATAAATGAAAATTATTGTAGGAGGTGCCGGAAGTGTCGGACGCAGTATTATCGGATATTTAAGCAGGGGAAGCAATGATATTATCGTTGTTGACCTGAACCAAGACAGGTTAGATGAAATTGCGCGTGAATTTGATGTTCAGCCGGTGTTAGGTTCTGTTTCCAATCCGGATATTCAGGAAAAAATCGGGGCGGATACGGCAGATATTTTGATAGCGGCAACGTCAAATGACGAAGTTAATATGGTGGCCTGTCAGGTTGCATACAGTTTGTTTAATGTTCCGAAGCGTATATCCAGAATCGGTTCAAAGCATTTTTTAAATCCGGTTTGGAACTCTTTATATAATGAAAAAAATCTGCCGATAGATTTAGTTATATCTCCTGACAATGAAATTGCCGAAGCAATATTGCGAGTTATAGATTTACCGGGGACGAAAGAAGTTTATCCTTTGGCTGACGATAAGTTTTATGCCGTAGGATTTAAATGTAACAAGAATTGTCAATTAAATAATTTTACCATATCTGATATTTATGAAAATTTTAAGGATATAAAATTTCGTATTTTGCAAATTTTGCGTGAAGGTCAAAACTTTTATCCTAAATCTGACGAAGTGTTAAAATGCAACGACGAAATATATTTGCTGGCAAAATACGATGATATAATATCGTTATTGCACGATTTCGGGGTTAATCAAAAGGTAAATGAAAATGTTGTAATATTCGGCGGTAACAGTATATCTTATGATTTAGCAAAAAGCTTGGAAGAAAATGAAAATGTCTTAAGTTGCAAGATTATAACCAATAATTCGTCAGCTGCCAATTTTTTGGCTGAAAACCTTGATAAGACGGTGATTATTCAGGGCGAAATGATGAGCGATGTGATATTAAAAGATGCCGGTATTGATACTGCGGATATAACCGTTGCCGTTACGGAACAAGATAAAGATAATTTATTGGTATCGCTTTTGGCTAAGCATAGTCATACCTGTTCAACCGTTTCTCTTGTTAATTCAAGGGCTTATGATGGTTTAATAGATAATATTGTCGATAATATAATTATAGACAGGTCATCGGTAACAATTTCAAAAATTTTACAAGATATACGAAAGAGCGGTTTGAGCAACGCATATTCTTTAGGGCGTGGCTTTGGCGAATTATGGGAGATAAAACTAAAGGCAGAACAGCCGGTTACCGGAAAAAAACTTTCAGACTTAAATATTCCGGATAAATGTCGGATTATTGCCGTTATACGAGATGGGGAACTGATTGTGTTGCAGCAAGATGATGTTTTGCAAACAGATGACATTCTTATCGTTTTTGTTGCACCTTTAGGAATAAAAAAAATGGAGCATATTTTTAGTTATTAGTGCTTGACGATAAATAAAAAATTTGTTATCATCAAGTATAAAGATCTTTATGTTTGGGAGAATTATCATGAAAAAAACACCCGTTTTATACTTGTTTCTTGCCGTTTTGCTATGTTCATCGGCAGCTCAAGCGCGTATTTGTTTCTTGGCGGATTTAGATTGCCAACAAGGCGTGTTTGATACTTTTGAAAGAGAAATATACAAATGTACCGAAAGGTATCCGAATGCCATCCATCAAGATGACAGATGTTCAACTAAAACCTACCAGTCAGTCTGTAACGATAACTACGGTAACTACTATCTAGAGACCGGATGTATGATTGGCTATACTGATATGGATGACCCTAATAATTCGGCAAAGTATGATTGTTTAGGTATTACTTGCGATAGGTGTTGCCCAAATGATAAGGTCGTATGTAAAGATAACTATAAGCTTTGTAGAGAGTATCCGCCGACAATTCCGGATGTGAGTTCCGAAACTTGTTTGGAGCCTGATGGCGATATCGCAGATACAAAATATGAGAGATGTATATGTGAAACCGAAAAAGGTAAATATCCTTATAACTATGCAAATTGCGGTGAAGAAGGGTTAGTAACCGGCGGTGAAGAGTGTCATGGCGATAATGGTTCTTGGTATGAAAAATGTGAGTGTGATACCAGTGAAGGCTTTAGGGAAACCAAACGTAGTGATGTAGTATGTCCGGATAGTTGCCAACCGCATGGTTGTGTCGAGGATTGGGATGAAGTTACTGACTTGCCTGGGTCTTCAAATGTATGTTGGGATGGAGCATTATGTTACTATCCTCCGGCTCGTGTGCCTCAACAAAAATGTCCTCGTCCTCAACAAAGTGACTTTGATACATTTTGGTGTGGTTATGATGTAAGAGGCGATAACAGAAATATTAACTCTGATTGTGCTTCTTTAGGTTACAATACAGGCACTGCCGCTACCGGTATCAGATGTAAAAATGGTTCTGAACCTTACAGATGTATGTTTGACCATACTAAAGTTTATTGCGAGTCGGGATTATGTAAATACAGCACAGAAGCTGTTTGTAAGAGCCGTAACCCCAATTCTTATTGTAATCCTAACTCTGTAGATATTTGTTATAATCCTACAGCATGTAAGCCGGGATATTATAAATATAATTGTGCGCACCTTGACAACTATAGAGCTTTCTATATAACAGGGACTGATGATTTTGGTTGCGGTACTTGCGTAACTGATTGTGATTGGGTATCAGAATCAGCTTGTGAAGCTGCAAATGCTCATTATGAATGCTCAATAAATTCTCAATATTGCTATGTGCCGACAGAGTGTAAAGTCGGTTACAAAGAAGAAAATAGCGCTTGTGTTGAATGTACTTGCACAGAGCCTAATAAAGATAATTACTTCAATGTATTGCCTTCAGATTGTGAGGTTTACGGCAACTATGAGGGATGTATCTCTACAGGTATATTAGAGTTCGATGAAGATGCCTATAATGCGGCAGTCGCAGAATATGAAGCATGTCTTGCAGAATGTAAGTTAACATGGGAAGGTGATTCTTGTGACTTTAACTCAAAAGCTACTTGTGAAGGTGTTAACTTCAAGTCTGAATGTGTTCAAAGCGGCGAATGTTGGGTTCCTTCAGGTTGTAAAGACGGTCAAGACAGATCTTGTTCTTCTCCTTATAATTTAACCGGTAAAGATCCTAACGGTTGTGGTACTTGTACTACCGACTGTGAATACACTGACCAAACTTCTTGTGAAAATGCTTACTCTCACTCTGAGTGTTCAGCAGACAGCAGTGGTTGTTATAATCCGTCAGGTTGTAAGTCACCGTATGTAGACTCTTGTGATAGCGGTTATAATCTTGAAGATAAAGATGCTAACGGCTGTGGTACTTGTACTACAAATTGTGCATACACAACACAATCAACTTGTGAAAATGCTTACTCTCACTCTGAGTGTTCAGTAGACAGCAATGGTTGTTATAACCCGTCAGGTTGTAAAGGTTCGTATGTAAAAGAATGTACGCAAACCGGTTATTTCTTGACTGATTCAGACAGTAACGGTTGTGGTACTTGTACTACCAACTGTGCATACACCACTCAATCAGCTTGTGAAAGTGCTCGAGCTAATGTTGAGTGTGGTCTGGAAAATGGTTGCTATGTGGCAATGAGATGTAAGACCGGCTATGTAGCTGTAAAAAGATAGTGTTTTTAGCGCTCCGTTGTAGTGATACATACGGAGCGCATTAAAGAGTTTTGAAATGATATAATTAGGAGTTTTTGATATGTATAGACCTATATGCCTTGTTTCCTCTCTCTGTTTGACAGCTTTACCGGTTAAAGCTGCAGACAATGTTTTGCCAATGGCAGATTTTGATGAGGTAAAAATATCAGTAAATACTAAAAATGACTTTTTGGCATCTTATATGGAGTTGAACTATCCTTCGTCGTATGCCGCATTAGCCGCCGATGTTGATTGTGTGGCTTGTGCAAACGGATGTTCTTCCGGTTCTGAAACTGTAGATAGCGGTAAGTGCTATACATCTACAAGCTCATATTTGAGTTGTTCTACAGGGCAAGATGTAGCTTGTTATAACACAGCAAACTGGTGTGACCATAATACGTATCCGTATACAGCAAGCAATGTGCCTAGCAATTCAACGGTTTCAGGAACTTCTTGCTCCGGTTATATAGGCGCATCAGGAGGGCAATGTGCACCTAACACAAACAGTACATATCACTCTGATTTTAAGTGTAATAACAACTACGTAAAAGTTGATGGCGAGTGTAAGAGAGCATATTCATCTTGTTCTGCTGCCGGCTATTACACTGATGATAACTCTGATTTGTATTGCGAAGTTTCAAATGATATCTACTTAACAGATGGAACAACAACAACGTGTTATGATGATTGCCATGATGTGTATGAAGACTGTTCTGCTGCCGGTTATTATGATCCCGATGATTATAATTATTGCTCAGGTAGTGATGTTGATGTATATACGACTAATTCAGGTGCAACAATAACCTGTAATAGTGATTGCGAGAAGCTTCCTACAAGTTGTGAAAACGCAGGTTATAAATCATCACCAGTTGCCGGTCAAACATGTACATCTCATACAATTAGACTTTCAAGCGGTAGCAAAACTTGTTATAGTTGCACGGCATCTAAACCTGCAAGTTGTGAAGCCGCAGGTTTTAAATCATCACCAGTTGCCGGTCAAACATGTACATCTCATACAGTTACCCTTTCAAGCGGTAGTAAAACTTGTTATAGTTGTGTAAAAGCTGGTGATAGTTGTGATATAGGTGCACATAGCGCTTGTGTATATGAGTGTGAAGAACCAGGTGATGGATACAGTAATTTGAATTCATGTACACAGGGTGATACATATGCTTGTAAGAGGATGAATGATTGCTATGATGCATGTAACAGTGAACATTCAAGTTGTGAACCATTCTATAGTGGTTGGAATGATGATGGAACACGTTCATCTTCAAGTTCGTCTTCAAGTTCGTCTTCATCCGGTGGTAGCGGTGGCATGAATGCAGGACAATCTCCTGAGGACTGCACATCAAACGGTAACAACAACTGCGATAGCTATACAATGCTTGAAATATTCCCTGAAACCTTAAAAGTTGCAAATATGAGCATTGAAGAAGCAAAAGTTAAGTATGCCGCAAATACTTTTGTTGCTGAAGACGATTGTGTAGTTTATGTATAATAGTTTAAGTGTAAAAAAAAAGAGGCTTTTAAGCCTCTTTTTTATTTTCTTAAATTAGCGGCTGATTGCCACATTTTTTCAATGTTGTAAAAGTCACGAACTTCAGGTTTAAAGATATGAACAATAACATCAAAAGCATCAATTAAAACCCAATCAGCTTTTTCAGCTCCTTCCATTGAAGATTTGTAACCGGCTTTTTTTAGGTTTTCAAAAACTTTTTCGGCAATAGATGCAACATGGCGTTGTGAATTACCGCTTGCAATTACCATAAAACCGGCAATAGATGTTTTTCCCTTTAAATCTATAACAACAATATCTTCGGCTTTGTTATCATCTAAAGTTGTTTTTACAATTTCCAAAATTTTTTCTTCTGCGTTTTCCACGTTATATTCTCCTTTTAATCTAACGGCGACCAAGTTTTTTTTATTTCCGGATTGTTTTCGGCTACGTCTTCGTCTTCCTGTTTTATGTTGCGGGTAACAAATTGCGATACATCTCTTAGACAATCGGTTACACCTTGTTTGGCAATAGCTGATATTGCATAAATTTTCTGATTACAAACACTTCTTAATTGTTCTGTTTTTTGCTTTATTTCATCTTCTGTTAAGCTGTCACACTTATTTAAAGCAACAATTTCCGGTTTGTTTACTAAATCTGATTTATAAAGTTCAAGCTCTCTGCGAATCGTAACATAAGGTGTAATAACATCTTCTGCCGTAGCATCAATGAGGTGCAAAAAGGCAGCACATCTTTCAACGTGTTTTAAAAATCTGTCTCCCAAACCAACACCTTCATGAGCCCCTTCAATAAGACCGGGGATATCCGCAATCACAATTTCTCTTGTATCAATCCAAGCGACTCCTAAGTGAGGATGCATCGTTGTAAAAGGATAGTCCGCAATTTTAGGTCTGGCTCTGGTAACAGATGTTAAAAATGTGGACTTTCCGGCATTAGGTAAACCAATTAAACCGACATCGGCAATAATTTTCAGTTTAAGCCAAACCCACATTTCTTCGCCGGGCCATCCGGGTTCGGCATAACGAGGAGCTTGGTTGGTCGATGTCTTAAACTTTGTGTTGCCACGACCGCCATCACCGCCTTTTGCAATTAAGAATCTCTGTCCGGGGGTAATCATATCAGCTAAAACTGTTTCTCCGTCTTCTGCCACGATTTCTGTGCCAACAGGAACCTTAATAATCATATCTTGACCTTTGGCACCGTTCATTTCAGAACCCATTCCGTGTTGTCCGCGCTGTGCTTTGAAGTGTTGCTGATAGCGAAAGTCTATAAGTGTATTTAAATTTTCAACCGCTTCAAAAATAACACTTCCGCCTTTTCCGCCGTCGCCGCCGTTAGGTCCGCCAAATTCAATATATTTTTCACGGCGAAACGATACGCAACCTCTGCCACCGTCGCCGGACTTTACAAATATTTTTGCCTGATCTAAAAATTTCATATCGTTTAACCGTTAAATTGTTAATTAGTAAAATAAAGGGGGTAAAATTTTACCCCCTCCGCCTGAATTTTTTTCAAACTATTCGGTAACTACAGAAACAAACATTCTGTCGTCTTTTTTCTTAAATTCAACTTTGCCTTCAGCTACTGCAAAAATTGTATGGTCTTTGCCCATATCAACGTTTGCACCCGGATGATATTTTGTTCCGCGTTGACGGATAATAATGTTTCCGGGAATAACTGCTTCACCGCCGAATTTTTTAACGCCTAAACGACGTCCGATAGAATCGCGTCCGTTTGATGAACTACCGCCTGACTTCTTATGTGCCATCTGCTTTACTCCTTATTCTTATTTACCGCAAACATCAGTAATTTTAACTAATGTAATCTGTTGTCTGTGGCCGTTTTTACGACGATAATTGTGTCTTCTTTTTTTCTTAAAGATAATAACTTTAGCATCTTTAGCTTGTTTTAATACAAGAGCTTTTACACTTGCACCGGCAACCAATGGAGTTCCAACAGTTTCACCGCAAGCCAAAACTTCGTTAAAAATTACTTCTTTACCTTCTTCACCGGCGATTTTTTCAATCTTAACAACATCACCTGTTGCTACTTTGTATTGTTTTCCGCCTGTTTTAATTACTGCGTACATTTTTTTCACCTAAACTTTTCTAAATTTAAACATAAATAGTTGAATGCAATATACATAACTTTTTAAATGTGTCAACAAGAATCTGTCTTATTTTTAAATATTTTTTGAATCTTTTTTATATTTTTCTAAAATGCGGTATAGTTCAGGTCGCATATACTTGCCCCTAAAAATACCTCTTTTGTTCTTTTTTGCTTTATTTTCAAGCTTTTTATACTTGTCGCTCCAATAACTTAATGCGTAACCTGACTTTACCATTGCCCGATTTATGTTTGTTTTGCCTATGAAACATTCTGATAAGTCACGATTATATTTATCAACACTTATTTTCTTGCATTTAACTTTGTCGCCCCTGTTTTGCCCTTTTTCGATAAGATTTTGCAAATATTCGAGAGCATCAAACCCACAATCATATTCAAGGCCGTCTTCATCAAAACAAGTTTGATAATATTCAGGCGCATCTATGCCTATAAGACGAATTTTTTTATTGTTTATTTCTAAACTGTCACCGTCTACAACTCGTATTTGTGCAGTTGCCGAAAATGAAAACAATATAATAAATAAAAGCAGTTTTTTCATTTTTTTCTCCGTTTTAAGATTATAATTGCGTAATAAAAATTAAGCAAGTTTATTTTTATTTACTTTTCATTCATACTATTGTTTTATAGTAAGGTATATTTTAGTGTATTCAATTGGTTTAAGGAATTGAAAAGTGATTAAGAAATTGAGTTTATGTTTGCTGAGTTTCGGCGCAAGCTTTTCCGCTTCTTGCGGTAATGCTTTTTTGTTTGGTAACGATGTCAGCCGTGCAGAAAATTGGCAACCGCAAATCGATTTGCCGACTTCGGTTGTTGTATGTCGCCAAAAGCAATGCGCTCCGGCAAAACTTTCTATGTCAAAGGAATATATATACAATTCTCTTTTGCATTTGTTAGATAATAATTCGCAAAATAAAGCACTCTTGTGCAGAGCCGATGCTTCAAGTCATCTTTGCGTTGAAAACTATATTACCGTTCCTATTACCGTGGGCGTAACCCCCGCTAATATGTATATCGATGACGTTAAAATTACGGATGTGTCAGCTTCTATCGGTAATAAATCGCTGGATTTAATTTTGAATTATAATGTTTCTTACAACGGTCAGACTCCTGTTTGCAAACCATCAAAGACACTTATCTATGTCAAAAATGCACATAATATAGTTATGGAAGATGCCGGATATTCTTGTAAAATGACAACAATCGGTCATACCACAATTAAAACATTGTTCGCAATCGATTATATAGATTTAGATTACGGTTATATCGGCGGTTATTATTCAATAGGTTTGTCAGGTCCCGCTTTTGGCGGTGATTCCGGATATATGATGATGAGATTGCCTCAAGACGCTTATCCGTTATCGCCCGAGTTAATCTTAAAAGAAGAGGTTGAAGAAATTAAGGAAGAACCTAAAAAAGAAGCTCAAGAAGAACCTAAAGCAGAACCGATAGCAGTTACAACTCAGACCGTTATAGATGCAAACGGAATGCCTGTTGAAGTTAAGTTAGATGCAGATGGTAAACCTATACCGATGTCTGTTCAAACACCGCAAGCTCAGTTAGATGCAAACGGTAATCCGATATCGATGCAGGTTCCTATGCCCCAAGTTCAATTTGATGCAAACGGCAATCCGTTGCCGATGCCTGCACCAATGCCACAAGCTCAATATGGCGCAAACGGCTATCCTATGCCTAATTTAGGTTATGATGCAAACGGTAATCCGGTCAAAGTTCCGCTAAAAATGGAATTGGATATAAACGGAAATCTTGTTTTTTTGCCTGAAGGACAGAATTTGACCGAAGAACAACCTAAAGAACAATTAAAAGAAAAATCTAAAAAAGTATCAAAGAAGAAGGCAAAGAAAAAAGCTAAGCAAAAGCCTAAAAAGTCTTCCGATATAGAAGCTTCGGTAACAACTAATATTGTTCCTATGGAAAAGAGAAAACCTTTACCTAAGCCGGAGCCGAAAGTTGAAGAACCTAAGCCTGTTGAAAATGTTTATGAAGGCGTTAAGGTATATCCTATCCCTATGAAGAAAAAAACTGCAACGGATAAGGTTGTAGTAAATGAAGGGTCTAATTTGCGAGATGATATTGCTCAAATGGAGTAAGTTATCCGATATAAAAATCCGCCGTTTTGAACAGCGGATTTTTTTTGCCTTAAAAAGAACCCCCTAACTTTTATGTTAAGGGGTTTTTGATTTAGAATCCCATACCGCCTGGCATTCCGCCTGGCATTCCGCCGGCACCGCCGCCACAATGACATTCTTTTACAGGTTTTTCCGTAACCATAGCTTCGGTTGTTATAAGCAATCCGCCAACAGATGCAGCGTCTTGCAAAGCTGTTCTTACAACTTTAGTCGGGTCCACAATACCGGCCTTAATCATGTCGGTATATTCTCCTTTTTGAGCATTGTAACCAAAGTTTGTATCTGTGCTTTCCAAAAGTTTACCAACAATTACAGCTCCGTCAACACCTGCGTTTTCAGCTATTTGACGAATAGGAGCCTGAATGGCTTTACGGATAATGTTAATACCGGCTTTTTGATCTTCGTTTTGTGGATTTAAGCCGTCAAGAACTTTTGAAGCATACAACAATGCTACGCCACCACCAGCGACAACACCTTCTTTAACAGCAGCTCTTGTTGCATTTAAGGCATCATCAATGCGGTCTTTTTTCTCTTTAACTTCAACTTCTGATGAACCGCCGACACGAAGAACTGCAACACCGCCGGAAAGTTTACCTAAACGTTCGTTAAGTTTTTCACGGTCATAATCAGATTTTGTAACTTCAATTTCTTGTCTGATTTGAGCAGCTCTGGCCTTAATGTCTTCTTTATCGCCGGCACCGTCAATGATTGTTGTATCATCTTTTGTAACTTCAATGCGTTTTGCCGTGCCAAGCATATCCAATGTTACATTTTCAATTTTCATACCAAGCTCTTCAGAAACAACCTGACCGCCGGTTAAAATTGCCATATCTTGTAACATTGCTTTTCTTCTGTCACCAAAGCCGGGAGCTTTAACGGCACAAACTTTCAAACCGCCTCTGATACGGTTTACAACCAAGGTTGCCAAAGCTTCGCCTTCAATATCTTCAGCTACGATAAGAAGCGCTCTGCCTGATTGAACAACGGCTTCCAACACCGGTAATAAAGGTTGTAAACTTGAAATTTTTTGGTCGTAGAATAAAATAAACGGATTATCATATTCGCAATTCATCTTTTCGGCATTTGTCATAAAATATGGAGATAAATAGCCTCTGTCAAATTGCATACCTTCAACAACATCAAGCTCTGTATCCAAACCTTTGGCATCTTCAACAGTGATAACGCCGTCATTACCTACTTTTTCCATTGCTCTTGCCAAATATTCACCGATAGATGTATCGCCGTTGGCTGAAATTGTGCCTACCTGAGCAATTTCTTCTGAAGATTTAATTTCTTTTGAGCGAGATTTTACATCTTCAACAACAGCCTCTACAGCCATATCAATACCACGTTTTAAATCCATCGGGTTGATACCTGCAGCAACTGCTTTGCAACCTTCTTTAATGATTGCTTCAGCTAATACGGTTGCAGTTGTTGTGCCGTCGCCTGCTTTGTCGGCTGTTTTTTGAGCAACTTCTTTAACAAGTTGAGCACCCATATTTTCAAATTTATCGGCAAGTTCAATTTCTTTAGCAACAGAAACACCGTCTTTTGTAATTTTTGGGGCACCGTAAGATTTATCTAACATCACATTTCTGCCTTTTGGACCTAATGTAACCTTTACGGCTTTTGCAAGTGTTTCAACACCTTTTAACATTTTAGAGCGAGCATCACTGCCAAATTCAATATCTTTTGCTGCCATTTTTTAACTTCCTTTCTTAATACAAAATACCAAGTAAATCTTCTTCACGAATCATTAAAAAGCTTTCGCCGTCTAATTTGATTTCTGTTCCGGCATATTTACCGAATAAAACTTTATCGCCTTCTTTAACGGTTAAAGCAACAACTTTTCCGTCAGGTGCAATTTTGCCGGTTCCTACAGCTTCAACAATACCTTCTAACGGCTTTTCTTTTGCTGTATCAGGGATAATGATTCCGCCGGATGTTTTTGTAACTTCATCAACTCGGCGAACCAAAACTCTATCGTGTAACGGTTTAATTTTCATAATTTTACTCCAAAAAATTTTAACTAATACTTTAGTTAGTGTTTCAAAAAGCTCTTGTCAAGAAGCAACCGACAAATTAAATAAAAAAATATCCTTGCCATAAAAATCAACAAGGATATTTTTTAAAGACTAATCACGATAAGTTATACTTGGCTGTTGATTTAATTGTGCCATGAGTATAATTTTTGCTTCTTCCTTACTAAAAGGAGGTGCGCATTCTACTTTTCTGTGAGATTTAGGTGTTGATGGATAAACAATTACAACATCGCCATTATCAAGCAAAAGATAAGCAAAAGGCACAGCCGCAACACAAGGACTGTATGCGCTAAATTGAAAATACCATACTCCGTTGGCAATAAAACTTGCTACGACTTTACCGTTTTTTTTGGCTGTACTCGGAGAATCGGTTGTTTGAACCTGCTCTGTGTCTTGTTCGGTAGCACCGCTTACAGTTTCTTCTGTCGGATTTTTATTTGCATATTTATTATTTGCGCTACAGCTGGCACAAATATATGCACCTCCAAAAAATCCGACTACCCAAATTAAAATAATAAAAATAGTTTTTTTCATAAATAATAATTTTAAAGTACAACATAATTTTAGTTATGTTGTACTTTAAGCAGATTATATAGATAAAATCAATCTTTTTTTATACCTAACTGAAGCATAACTTCTTTTTTAAGTGCCAAGTTATCAATTTTTCCGGTTGCCGTGGTCGGGATTTTATCTTTAATTAAGATGGTTTTGGGCAGATATAATTCCGGATAGCCGTTATTTTTGATAAATTCTCTTAAGCATTCAACCGTCAGGTTTTCATCAGTTGTTACTACAACAATTTGCTCGCCTTTATGTTCATGAGGAACGGCAACAACGCCGCAAGCAAAATCTTCTTTATCGTTAAAAGCTTTATAAATCATATTTTCAACGGCTTTTAAAGATACCATTTCACCGCCGATTTTTGCAAAACGTTTAATACGGTCTTTTATGGTAATAAATCCGATTTCATCAATTTCTACCACATCGCCGGTTTTATACCAACCATCAACAGGCGGAACCAAAACACCGGGGTTGTCGGCCAAAATATAACCTTTCATCACATTCGGGCCTTTAACCACAAGTTCTCCGCCTTTTTCAATGCCGTCGATTTTTTCCAACTTGCATTCCATTCCGGGGCAAAGTTTTCCGATTGTGCCAAACTTGTTAAACACCATATTGTTACCGGCAACGGCAGGCGAACATTCGGTTGTTCCGTATGCTTCCATTAAACGAGTTCCGAGTTTTTCGTTTAAGATGTTTCTGGTTTCAAGTTTAACACCTTCGGCACCGGCATAAACCAAACGAAGAGAAGCAAAGTCAAGCGGGTGTGAAATTTTTGCATAACTTTTGAAAAATGTATCTGTCCCAATCATAACCGTTGCGCTTAATTCGTATAGCAAATCGCTGATAACCCTAAAATGCAAAGGAGACGGATATAAAAATACTTTTGCGCCTTGATATAAAGCAAACAGTGTTCCGAGAACAAGACCGAAACTATGGAAAACGGGCATTGAGTTTAAGATTATATCTGTTCGGTTCAATGTTTCAAAAGTTGCAATTTGCCATACGTTAGAAACAATATTTTTGTGCGATAACACTACCGCCTTTGGTGCGCCTTCAGAACCTGAGGTAAACAAAATTGCCGCGCTGTCATCAACCGATGCTTTATAAGGTACATATTTTACTTTATACTGTAAAAAGGCCAAGATTTTTGCCCAGATAGAAACTTTTTTAACCGCTTCTTCCAAATAAAAAACTTCAAAACCTTCGTCTTTAATGGCATCAATAACAGCTTCTAATCCGGCCTTTTTTACAAACAATTTAGATGTAACAACTTTTTTGCTTTTAACGGTTTTTAATCCGCTTACAATATTTTTTACACCGGCACTGAAGTTAATCATTACCGGCACTTGTCCGTAAGCATTAAAACCGAAAAATGCACAAATTACTGCCACAGAATTAGGCAACATCAAACCGATTGGTTCTTGATGTTCGGAGCGTTTATTAAAAAAGCGACCTAAGACATACGAGGCAAGCATAATATCTTTGAAGCTTTTCGGTTTACGAGAAATATCTTCCAATACTTTCGGACGAACAAAACCAAAATATTTTTTTGCATGCCTTTTGGCAGATTTAATAAGCTGTGTAAATACAGTTAGAGTCGGGTCATACATAGAATTAAATGCTTGCTGACGCATAATCATATAAATTTCGTTGGATATGTGGTTGCGCTGATGCCTTAACTCATCTTTTAATTTAAGCGGGCGAGGGGCGTCCACTACAATTTTACACCTTGGAAAATAGTGATGAGGAAGTTTGCCTCCGGTTTTTGAAAAAAATGACCAATATTGTAAACCGTTTATCCAAACCGGAATAACGGGAGCATCGGTTTTATCAGCTAAAAGTCCGGCGGATTCGTAAATTTTCATAATATTTCCGTTGGTTGTCATACGTCCTTCAGGAAAAATTACACATAATCTTTCAGAGTTTACCTCGGCAATCAAATGCTTTAAATCCGGAATATCCAAATTGCCATACTCCATAATATCGGCAGTTTTCATCAACAAGCGAACCCAATAATTGCGATAAAGTTGTCCATGCAAAGCAAAAATTGGTCTTCCGGGTAAGAATGCAAATAAAACTATCGGGTCAACATAAGAAACGTGGTTAGAAATGTAGATACCTTTTTTAGGTAAATCTTTTAAGTCAAAATTTAATTCAAAACGAACTTTAAAAACCTTAAAAAAACATCTTAAAAAGAAACGGACTATATCTTGCAACATAATTTTTCCTCATCAGTTAAATTTTACGCATAAAGTCTATAACAGATTGAGTGTTATGTAAAGTAGGCACTTTAGAGATACTATTGATAAATATTGTTGACATAGGTTACAAAAAATGTTAGCATACTTTCGATAAAACTTAATAATTATGGGAAAAGATATTATGAATCTGAAGAACGAGCAGCTCGTTACTTCAGAAATGCTTAAGCTTGTTGCAAGCTTAGGTAGAGAGTGGAAAGAAGGACGTTACGAACTTTCTGATGGTGCATACGCAAACGCCGAAAGCTACTATACAAAGGCCACTTCGGTTTTTGAAAGACACAATAAGTTCATTGATATTCAGATTGTTCTGGATGGTATGGAGGTTATTGAAATGATCACACCAACCGTAAAGCAGGAGTATGATGAAACCAGAGACATCGAATTCGTCGATATTCCGGATGCAGAGCGTCTTTATATGGAGGCAGGAACTTATTGCATCATTACCCCTGCAAGTTACCACAAACCTTGTATGGACTGCTGTGGCAGACACCGTGTTAAGAAAGTGGTTATCAAGGTGCCAGTAAAGCATGAATAGCCTTCTTGAGATTGCCCGTGTAAATTTTGCACGGGCTTTTTTATTTTTTATGGTCTTGACAGGAGGGCTTATATAGATTATCTTATAGGGTACTATACCTAATAATTAATTTTTTTTATATTTATGCGCACTTCTATAAAACAAAGGGCAATACATTGCCTTAATCAAGGATTCTATCCTGAACATGTTGTAAAAAGCTTTTTAAATGAACCACAACACAAAAAATCCGCTAACTGGGTTAAAACTCTTGATGACCATCAAACTCTTATCCGCTACATCTACTGCAGAGATGTCAAGTTCTATGGCTATGCCCAGAAAGTGGAAAAATGTAAAAGAGGTTACTACAGAGCTTGTGGTATCACAGTTAAGAAACTTGAAGACTTTCTGCACTTAAACAATCTTCTACTTCTCGACGTGTATGAAAAAACCACTCACGAGAAGCTTAAGAACTACTACAAAGCTCTCGCATGCTTAAACGGTGTTGAACCAAAGGCAACTTGTGTAATAATGGAGCGTCGCAAAATGCATGAAATTGTACACAAGCTTCAGGCAAAGCTTATAAATGAGTTTGTAACCAATGCGCCTTCAACAGAGGAGCTTAAAGACTTTATCGTAATTTCGATTTTGTTTTCTGAGGGAGATTTATTGCATGATAACGTTACTAAGGAAAACTTCTTAACACTCTGCCACATGTTCTAAACTTTTGCCTGCCCCGTCTTAATTGACGGCGCAGGTTTTTTATTGCCTTGCAAAGTCCATATTTTTTGCTATTATGCAAAAAAAGGAAAAAAACAATGAAAAGAACAAAACATAAAGATATTAACGGATGGCTGATTATTGATAAGCCTAAAAATATGGGTTCAACCGATGTCGTCAACTTAACAAGAAGGCTTTTAGACGCCAATAAAAACGGGCATGCCGGAACTTTAGATCCGTTCGCAACAGGGGTTTTGCCTGTGGCTTTCGGCGAAGCAACAAAGCTTATTCCGTTTGTAACAGACGGCAAAAAAGAATATGAATTTATCTTAAAATTCGGGGTTGAAACCAATACGGACGATATTGAAGGCGAAGTGATAAAAACATCAGATATAATCCCCGCAAAAGAAGAAATTTTAAAAATATTACCGGAGTTTTTAGGAACCATAAAACAAATTCCGCCAGCATATTCTGCCATAAAAATCAATGGGCAACGGGCATATAAGTTGGCACGTGAAGGAAAAGAGCTAAATATACCGGTTCGTGAAGTGCAAATTTATTATCTGGATTTTTTGGAACAAGTAAACGAATCGGAATTTAAATTTAGAGTAGGATGCTCAAAAGGAACATATATCAGAACTTTAGGTAAGG
>JBGVOY010000072.1:0-10239 GCA_045126755.1 Alphaproteobacteria bacterium
TGAAGCTCAGTTGGAGGATGAATATGACATTGAAGATTAACCCAATATTATGCAGAAAAGGAACAATGGATAATTGTGCCTATGTGATTGTTGATGAACAAACATCAAAAGCTGCAATTATTGATGCGTCGGAAACGGCTCCGATAGTTGATTTTTGTGAAAAAAATATGATAAGGCCTGAATTTATATTTACTACGCATCATCATTTTGACCATGTCGGTGCAAATATGGATTTAAAACAAAGATATGGCTTGAAAATTGTTGGTCCGGATGCTGAAAAATCGCTTATTGAAGGAATTGATATTTGTGTAACCAACGGGCAGGAATTTAGCTTGGGAGAAACAAAATTATCGGTTATATCTGCTCCCGGTCATACAAAAGGTCATGTTTTATGGTATTTTGAAAATGATAAAGTTTTATTTACCGGTGATGTCCTTTTTAATTTATGTATAGGCGGTTTGTTTGAAGGCACTCCCGAACAAATGTTTTTATCATTAAATAAGATAAAAAATTTGCCAGACGATGTAATGTTTTATCCGGGGCATGAGTATACAAGGCATTGTATTTCATCTTTACTGCGAAATGAAAGTGAGTATGCAAAAAAATATGCACAAATTGCATTAGACCGATTAGAACATCAAGTTTTTGTTGCTCCGATTAGTTTGGGATTGGAGAAAAAGTGTAATCCGTATTTACTGATTGATAATTTGAAAGATTTTTCTCGTTTGTTTTGAGAGGTAAAGTATGTATTTTAGTTTAAATAAAAAAATATTTTACACGATTTTTGGTTTAATGGTATTTACGGCAACATTGTTTCTAATGTTATTTTTGGGTGTGTTCGGAAAAAAATATACCGAAGATCAAAACAATATCTTTTTGCGTAATCAATATGTTATGGAGCTTTTGCATGAAAATATCGCATTACGCCGAGAAATTGATAATGCAAATATTGTTATTTCAGAGGGTAGTTTTTTAAAAGAAACATTAAGTCAAAAACAAGAAGAGCTTTCTCGTGAGAAAAAAATAAATGCTGATTTAGAGCGTAATTATAATGAACGAGCCGTTGCTTTTATTGAAGGAACAAAAATTATCGGCGTAGCTCTTATTTTATCGTTAATTTCGATTATTATTTTGGGTTTTTTGTTACAAAGATGGGTTGTAAATCCTATTCATAAACTAACTGATTTGAGTGTGTTAGTTTCAAAGGGCGATTTTTCTAAACGTATTTTTTCGGATAAAAAGCAAATATTTTTTGATGAATTTGATACTTTGGCCAAAACTTTTAATACAATGATTGACAATATTGAAAATAATATTGAGCAAATAAAAGATAAAGAGCATTTTTTACAATCGTTAATTGATGGTATTCCTGACGGTATCAGAGTTATAGATAAAAATTATAATATTATTTTAGCTAATAAGGCATATATAAAACAAATGGGGAATATGGCATTTGATGGCAAAGGCAAATGTTATTACGCATATAATTATGACGTTCCTTGTCCGGAGGGGTTATTAACTTGTCCGTTAAGAGAAATTATAAAGTTAAAATCTAAAAGAATAAATACAATTCAAAATATTAACGGCAAGCCATTATCGGTTAATGCAGCCCCATTGTTTTTGAACGAATACAACAAAGATGATTTTTATATTATTGAATCAATTCGAGATTTAAGTGATGATGTTCGCTTTTCTCACGAACAGAAAATTGCATCTTTAGGTTTTTTAGCAACATCGGTAGCGCATGAAATGAAAAATAATTTAGGCTCTATCAGAATGATATTAGAAGGTGTGCTTGATACTTGTTATAAAGAGGTTGATGATGAAAATATGCAAAAAAAATATTTGAATATGATATATAATCAGGTTGTAGCCAGTGTTAAAATTCCGGAAAGATTGTTAAAATTATCAAGAAACAGTAGTGATGAAAAAGAAATTTTTAATGTTAATAGCAGTATTGAAGAAGTTTTATCATTACTTGATTATGAGGCTAAAAGAAATGGAGTCGTCGTAAAAACAATAGTTTCAAATTCGGAAAATAATATTGTCGGAGCAGAAGCTGATTTTAAGATGATAATGCTTAATTTGGCTCAAAATGCGTTAAAGGCGATGTCTTCAGGAGGAGAGTTGTTCGTTGATGTAACAAAGAATAAAAATAATGTTATTGTTGAAGTAAGAGATACAGGTGTCGGAATTGCACAAGAAAAGTTGGCACATATATTTGAGCCGTTTTATTCGGACGGAAAATCGTCTCGCCATCATGGAACAGGTTTAGGGTTGGCAATAGTTAAGTCATTGGTTGATAAGTTCAGAGGAAACATTTCAGTTTCAAGTAAAGTAGGTAAAGGAACCAGTTTTGTGATAAAATTTCCTAAAAGTAAAAGAAATAATTTGCAAAATTAAAAAATTAAGTTTATACAAGTAGCAAATGTTTAATATTAAAACTTTAAAAGGATTGTTTATGAGTAAAGAAGAACTACTGGAATTGACCGGTGAAGTGGTTGAAAAATTACCTAATGCCATGTTCAGGGTAAAGCTTGAAAATGGTGTTGAAATATTGGCTCACACAGCCGGAAAAATGCGTAAATTTAGAATTAGAGTTATGGTTGGAGATAAGGTAGATATTGAAATGACACCTTACGATTTAACTAAGGGACGAATTACTTTCCGCCATAAAGACTAATCTGTTTGCCAATCTGATAAAGCATCGGTTTTTCCGATGTTTTTTTATGTATTTTTGATTCTTTTTATTAAATTGAAAACCCAAAACGGATACATTTTTACATAAATCACAACAAGCCACATCAATATAATTTAAACTTGCAAAAAAAAAAAAACAACCTATTATTTAGCTAGACTGGAAGAATTTTTGCGAATATATAAGTTTTTCTGTCTTATTGAAATAATTTTTATATAAGGACTTTGTGATATGAAACGTAAAATTACTTTTGCATTTGCTCTTTTAATTAGCACAGTATTAACTCAAAATGTTAGTGCTTTGACATTAAACACTATGAATGAAAGAACTATTTATAGTACTCAACAAAAAAAGTTATCTGGTAATGTAGATGCCGATTTCATAGAAAGCACTGTTCAATCTTCTATGCCTATGGGCGGAGGCATTTATAATGGGATGATGAAAAAAATAGGTAATATAACTGGTGATTTTAGGAACAATTCTGTAATAGGATATTCTTCTGCCTATGGGGGGGCTATTTATAATGCAAATATTGCAAACATTGGTAATATAACAGGTAATTTTACAGGTAACTATTCTAAATCTACTTCAGATACATCTATTGCTTATGGTGGTGCCATTGATAATAGCGGATCAATAGGTAACATAATCGGAGATTTTAAGAATAACTACACAACTGGAGTGAGTGTTTACGGTGGTGCTATCAACAATACTTCACAAATGGGTCATTTAACAGGTAGTTTCATCGGCAATTACGCTGTTGGTTCAACAATTTCTGGCGGAGGGGCTATATATAATAAAGGAACAATAAATAATATAACCGGAGATTTTAAGGATAACTATGCTAAAACTTCATCTGCTTCTAATATTTCAGTTGGTGGTGCTATCCGTACAAATACCGATATGACTTTCTCATCTAGTGCAGGTGCACATACGTTTTCAGGTAACTATTCATCAGATACTAAAAGAGGTAAAAATTATAATTCAATATTCGTAAATAATTCTTCATCTACATCAAAACTTCTTGTAACCTTTGATACTTCTGGTGGCGGTTCTTGGACTATCAATGATAATATTGAAGGCGGATTTCATCGAGATAATTACGTAGATTATGCAAACAAATATGACCTTTCATTTATAGGAAATGATACGGTTGATGCTGAACTTGGCACAACCACACAGTTTGTTGCAATAAACAATTCTATCATCAATGTGGCAAATGTAACAGTTGACAGTACAACATTGAGGTTTGGTTCATATAACCACAATGACACAACAGCTAACAACGGAGAAGGAGAAGGTAAGTTTATTTCCTCGTTAAACACAAATGGTATAGAAAATTTAACAGCACCGTCAGTAACCTCATTGATGTTAAACAATGCAGTGTTTGATGTGGCAAATGGTTATAAGGATGAAATTTGGTTAAAAGGGTATTCTGTGACAAACAGTTTTTACCATATAGATGTAAATACCGATGATTTAGAAGCCGATGTGTTACATATAGATGGTAATGTAGACCCTAACAATACAACCAATGTAATTGTTCACGCATCATCAGATGCTGACATCAGAGGCCAGAGCATATTGTTTGTACATTCAACAAACGATACAACGGGAACAAAAGATTCCTTTAAGGTAGCTCGTGTATATGGTAGCCCGTATTTGTATGATGTATTGTTTAATGTGGAAGAAAGTTCAGATGGAACAGCAACAGTTGCTGCAACAAATGAAAATAAGTGGTTTTTATCTATGAATAATAAACAAAATCCAAATGCTAATTCATCCGGCAATGAAGGAAATTCAGGTTCAACCTCAAATCCTGATTTACCGGTGTTGGTAGCACCTGAAGTTATCGGCAGTATCAGTTTGCCATCTGTTGCCACAACCCAAAAAGTTGGTATGATAAGCAACATTATGCGTAGACTTGGTGTTTCGCACTTATATGTTCCCGGTTGCAGTTTTTGTTCATATAATTGGGATGGAAAACCCAACCACAACCTTTGGGTAGATACTGATTATGCAAGCTTAAATATAAAATCGCCTGTTGATATAGAATCAAATGTATGGGGTATTGAGGCAGGTGCCGATTTGCAATGCGACATAAACAACAAATTGGGTGTGTTTGTATCGTATCGTAAAGGTAATTATGAGATGAATGGTGATGGTAAAGATTATTTCTCTATTAAGTCATCTGAAATTGATACAAACAGCTATTTAGGCGGTTTATATTATCAATATGATAAGAAAAATGTGTATGCCTTTGCAACTATATTCGGCGGTATGCAAAAATCTGAAGTTAAAACTTCGGATAGCATAAATACTGAAGTTGATGGTGTTGAATTAGGTGCTAGTTTAGAATTAGGATACAGAAAAGCATTAAGCAAAAATCTGTATTTGACTCCAATAGCAAGCGCAACCTATGATCAAATCAGTTATGATGACACGACCGATAATGTCGGTAAAACATACGAATATGAAGATATCAAACAACTTGAGTTTGAATTGGGTGTAAAACTTGGTTATGCAAAATATACCCAAAACGGATACTATAATGTGTATGTAAAACCAAGTATTGTTCAGACCATCAACGATGGTGATGAAGTTGAAATCACAGACTTAGGTACAGTTGATACATTAGAAGATATGACATTAGGTCGTGTTGAACTCGGTTCGACAGTCGGATTTAATGACAACTGGTCTGCATACGGTTGGGCAAATCATACATTCGGTTCAGATTATAACGCAACCTCTGTAGGTTTCGGACTTAACTATAACTGGTAAATAAAAGCTTTTATTCTCTAACCCCTCTTATCCTGTAGATTAAAAGGGGGTTTGTGTTAAGAAAACCTCTTGATAGAGCAGAGATTTTTTGTTAAATATTTTTTAAAAAAAACTTGACAAAATGTGTTTTGCGATTTATGATAAACCCAGAATTGGATTTTTATGTCAAACTAATAAAATAACTATTATGAGAAGTGATACAATCTGCATTACCGCAGGAACACTACTTTTAGCAGCGGCTTTTATTGTAGCAGTAGGATTACCAAAAATGTTTTTTCTTTTGGTAATCGCATCTAACTTATTTTTGTGCTTGGGAGTAGATTGGATAGCCAATATCAATCATGATTATCCCCTAGCATATTTAGTGGCCTCAATCGCTACTTTGACTATGGGTTTATTGGCTTGCTACGATGTGCATGTTGCCTACACGTTTATTCCGTCGGCCATTGTATCGGGATATGTATCTGCATCAGCAACAAGAGAGTTCGGAGGTGTTATACATGGAGTAATTGTATGTATTATTACTTTCTTGTTTTTGTGGGTATTAAATATTTCTCTGATATCAATGTGTTCAATGAGTTAAAAAAAGGCTCTCGTTACGAGGGCCTTTTTAGTTGTTGTTTTAAATATTCTAAAATAAAAATCCTGATTGCGCTGGATAAATTGTTTTTTTCACCTCGTGTAATATCAATTTCCGTAACCAAAGCATTGATACTCTTGTTTTGCTCTTTAGCAATGTTGAGCAAAACTTCATAAAATTCTTCTTCTAAAGTTATGCTTGTGTAGTGTCTGCCGGCTACAACTATCGAGATTTTTTTCATATTATTTCTTTCGGAAACTGTCTATTGAAATAACTTCAGCCGGTGTATTTGAAGTTGTATCTTCTTCAATTTCCATATCTTCAAGACGGCTTGATTTATCGGTGTCTTCAAAATTAAAGCTTAAACCGAATTTTGCATAAGGGTCGGCAAAATATGTTACGGCGGCAAACGGAATAACCAAGCGATAAGGCACTCCGCCAAAAGTTAATGTAACTGCGAATTTATCTTGTTCTACTTCTAATCCGGAAAATTGATGTTGCAAAACAATAGTCATATTTTCAGGATATTGAATTTTCAGCATTTGCGGAATGTCGACTCCGTCAAAATTAGTTTTAAAAGTGATATAATAGTGATTTTCACCCGGCAGTCCTTGTTTTTGGGCAATTTTTAATGCATCAACCACAACACCTTTCAGGTGTTTGCTTATAAGTTTGTCATAGTCAATTTCGCTAATATATTCTTCCATTTTTTCCTCTTATTGTATCTGCTTTTTTCATAATTATAAATGCAAATATTAAAACTTCAAGTCAATAAAAAAATATACTTACAAAAAATGAGCCGTTCTGTTGCTAGGTGGCTCATACCCCACTTTTAACAAACCAATGTCAAAAGAATTGAAATTTGTTGCTATCGCTTAAATTATGCAGCTACTGCAACAGGTGCAAAATTATCATTTGCGTTCATTTATTTTGAACCGATAACGGTGGTATCTCACCGAACACAGCAAAGCATCTTTATTATATACTGTCAAACCTATTTCACCCCCATAAGAAAGTGTATAAGTATTTTCATACTTGGTATTTTCTCGCTCGTTTACCCTTTTGTAAACGTTGCTTAAAAATACCTTCGTAGCAAAACACTTCTTCACTTTTTATTTTTTAGTGTATAAGCATTTTCATACCTGATATTTTCTTGCTTGTTTACCGCAATATAAACGTTGCTTAAAAACAAAGTAATTATACACGTTATAAAATTGGTGGAGGTGCCGAGTACTGCCCTCGGGTCCAATATACCTATTTCATACCGCCTCTAGTGTCATAGTCAGTTGCCTGACATACATCTTATAACAACTATTTTTCCAGATTTCAAGGAGTTTTTATTTGATTTTTTTAAAATAAATATGTATAATGTAGTTACAAATATTAAGGATTATGAAGAATTTTTTTGTAGCCTTCGGGCCAATGATGCTGAAGATATTCGGTGTCATTACAATTTTGGTTTCTTTGTTGTTTATCAACAATCTGCCAGTAACTGCTTCCGTGTTTTTGTTCGGTGCTTGGATCTTGTTTATTGGTCTTTTTGGTTTTACAGATGACAAATATTGTAAGATTTCGTATCTGATCAGTAAGCGCAATTACATGGGAGTTTCGACAATGGTTTTCTTAAAGAGTATGGCTTTGGTAGGATTTCCGGTGGCCGGAGTATATCTTTTGTGGCCATGCAATTTTGTTAAGATAGCATTGTGTATCAGTATCGGAATAACTTTATTGGCATTTGCAGTGTTCTTGGTAATGGCAATTATTGATATTGTGAAAACAATGTATAACGATGCAATCAAGAAGTTGAACCGATAATTATGAAAAACAAAAAACTCCTTAAAGCTGTGTCTTTAAGGAGTTTTTTGGGATTATATTTTATTGGCATTTATAAGTTCTAACAGTGCAGGAAAGATTTGCTCGGGATTATCTTTTGCCATTTGTTTGAGTTCTTCTTTTGATACTATTTTTACTTGTGCAATTTCGCTTTTATCAGGTATAATAGGATTATCGGAATGTGCCTTAAAAACGTGATGATAAGCAATTTTTTTACCATCGCGATATACATCTAATGCACTTATTTCTTTTTCTATGTCAGCGTTTATTCCCAATTCTTCTTGCAACTCTCTTTTGGCAGCTTGTATATAACTCTCACCGGCATCAACGTGTCCGGCAGCCGAATATGTCCATAATCCTGCCCATTTTTTATGTGAAGCAATTTGTTGTATAACTATTTTATTTTCTAAAGTATAAAGCATAACTGCCGATATCATAACATATCTGTTATCAGGCAACGGATTTTGGCGGATGTGGGTTGAAATTATTTCATCATTTTCATTAGCAATATTTATTAAGTTTTTTCTGGCTCCGATTAGAGCATAAGGAGTTGCATTGGTTTCATCAAGAGTGTCTGTATCTACCCATAATGTGTCTAAAGAATCGTAATTATCATTAAATTTCGATAGGTTATCTTTTATGCTTACATCAAATAAAACAGCATTATGTTGAAGTGTTCCTTTCTCATTGCTTTGCTTGGTAAAATCTGAAAATATAATTGAATGTTGTTTTTTATTTTTGATGTCAATTAAATCAAGATTGGCTTTTTCTTTTAGTTCTCGCCGTATGGTTTGTTCAAAAGTTTCATCCTTTTCGGGATAAGCTTCCGGTAAATCGAAAAGTCCAGTATATGGACCTTGTAATTTTTTTATGACAAGTATTTTGTTCTCTTTTTTACATACTCCATATACCCCAAAAAGTGTTTTTGTAACATTTGGATTGCGTATTATGATATGCTTAAACCATTTTTCTTGAAAAGCAGTAAAGTGCTCAATTTCTTCATCTGAAAAATTAAGACCATCAGGAGCAACAATCAGTTTGTCGTCATTGTCGTTTGTTCTGTGAATAACTGCTATACATTTTCCGTTATATTCGGTTAATGGTTGAGAGACACCTAAAACATATGCGTCTAATTCTTCATTGTCGCCGGATATTGTATTTGGAATATAGCCGTAGTTTACTTCATATTTAAAACCATGTTTAGGGTGTAAACTGTTTATTGGTCTGTCTATTTTTACATTTACGTTTTTTCCGATATATTTTAGTGCTTCAATCATGTTTTGCTCCATAAAAATGTTATTTTACTGTTAACAAAATTTTTTTATAAATGCAATAACGGTTTTTGCTGTTACAATAAATTATAAGGAGGTGTTTTATGCTGGTTGATTTTCATACTCATTCATATTATTCGGACGGAATGCTTTCTCCGACAGAATTGATTAAACATGCTAAAGACGTTGGTGTAAGTGTTTTGGCCTTAACAGACCATGATACAATCGATGGTATTTTGGAAGCAGAAAAGGCTGCGCTTGAATTAGGTATTAAGTTTATAAGAGGAATTGAAATTTCTACATTTGATGAAGAAAATCCTTCTATTCATATTTTGGGGCTCGATTTAAAAGATTTGTCAGTTTTTAAAGAGTTGCAACAAAAAACCAAAGCATCAAGAAAAGCACGCAATAATATCATTTTGCAACAGCTTGACGAACATTATGGTATTAACATTACTCATGCAGACTTGGAAAAAGAATATAGAGGTACAATCGGTAAAGGTAATATTTCGCAATACTTAACACATCACGGATATTATCCGACCTACAAAGATGCTAATAAGGCTGTTATGAATTTTAAGAGGTTGCCTTACGGAATTGAAACTAAAGAAGCTATTAAGATAATTCATCAGGCAGGTGGTTTAGCATTTATTGCTCATCCGCATTCGCTGAAATTAACTGATGAAGAAATCGAAACTAAAATTGCTAAGTTAAAATCTTTAGGGCTTGATGGGGTTGAATATGCTCATTCAAATCATACACCTGAACAAACAGAACTTTATAAAAATATTGCATTAAAGTTGGGCTTAAAACTTAGTGCCGGTTCAGATTTTCATGGTCCCTTTAAAGAAAATGTTAATCTGGTTTATGGTAAGTCAGACAAACCGTTAGGTGATTCAGAGCTTATTTATTTAGCAAAGCAATAAAATTAAACCCACTGTATTTCAGTGGGTTTAATTATTTTATAAAACCTTTAGTTTAATATTTGTTCAATATCTTTAACAATTAAGGTTGGCAATAACCTGTTTTGCTTAAACAGTTGAGATGTAGCAACTCTGTCAGTAAATTCTTTTTTG
>JBGVOY010000073.1:0-17138 GCA_045126755.1 Alphaproteobacteria bacterium
CAGTGCATTATGAACATCTAAATTCAGCGACGATAATCTGTTTTCAATTTTAAGAACTTTAACAATTTCGCCTGAAGATTGTGATTTTACACTAATGTTATGATTTTCATACAGTTGCTTAAAAACAGCTCCTAAATTGCGATAAACAACGGTATTATCTGTCGGCATATTGTTTATTTTGAGGTTTTCTTCAATAACTTCGCCATCTGATTTATGATAAAAATCTTTTCCCCACGCATGAGAATAACAAACAAGATTATCAGAAAACTTTTTAAATTTTTCATACGCTTGCTTAAACGGTATCCCGTTTTCTTTAACTTGTTCGTTGGTTATGTGAGTAAGATTTATAAAATAGTCTGATAATGTGGGGTTTACAATCGGCTGGCAAAGCTGATTAAAAACATCAACAACTTCAAAATTTTTGTTAACTTTTAATGCACTGATTTGCACAATTTCTTTTTTTTGATTGCCGGTCCATCCGTTTTCTTGACAACCTTTCCAAGTTGTGTATTCCGTATCGTAAATTATAAACATTGTAGTCTCCTGTAATTTTTTTCATATTATTGCTAAAGAATGCGGATTTCAAGCATAAATTCTCTTAACCGACAAATTATATTTAACGAGAGTATAAGCTATTGCTATTTTGAAAAAAATATGTTACAGAACGAACAAATTGAAAGTTTTATGTTTTAAAATTATTTGCTTATGGGACTATTATTAGGTATTTTTGCAACCTTGGGGTTGTCGTGTTTGTTTTCAGAAGATAAAGATGACTTTAACACGTTAAAAAATGTAAAATTAGGTCAGGAAGGCTATGTTAAGTGGCTGGGCCGTTTAAGAAGAAAAACAGTTTACTCCGGTTTGGGTAAAGAAGCTCGTTTTAATGGGGTAATCGGCAACGTTACCGATTATATAAACCCTCGTTATGTATATGCCGATTTGGCAGAAAGTGAAGAGCTTACAAACAATCATGGCAGCATTATCGGTTATCGTATTTCACCGACACTCGTTATTTCTTCTATGGTAGGAATAAACTACCTGAAAGATGAAATATGTGAGTTTATTCGAGATTTTGGCGGTAATCTTTTGGTGGTTGATGAGCTAAAAGTTTTTCGCGCTAATTTTGCCGTTATAAGCAAAATGCGTAAAGTCGCCGGCGATACACCGCTACCTGAAGGGCTGTTTTGGGCAAAAACTTGCGGAAACGTGATTGAAGCAACGCATGCCTTAATACCTTATGAAGATGATGAAAGAGCAAAACTGGCCAACATCATTTTGAAAAGGTGATTTTTAAAGCTCCGGTTTCGGAGCTTTTTTATTCACTAAATATTTTTTAATAAACTTCATATACAAGTATAGCAGAAAGAAGAACTAGAGGTATAAAATGCTATTTTGCGGATATTTATTTACTGCAGCTAGTTATGTTTGTTATTGTTGCAGCCGGTTTATGAAAAAGAAAAAAATGATGTTGCTATTGGATTTGGTATCTAAGATTTTGATGTCTGTTGCTCTTTATTTTTTAGGTTCCTTAAGCGGTGCATACATTTTTACAGCAGTTTTGTTTATGTTAATTATAGCCAATATAAAGGAAAGATTAAATAAAAAATGGTTTGGGGTGTATATTTTCTTTCAATTTCTTTATTTATTGATTTTATGGTATACATATATCGGAATATCATCTGTTCTTGTTGTGTTGACCGTATCCGTTACGCTTTTTTGTATTTGGTGGTTACCTCCTCAAAAAATGCGTATCGTAGGAGCTTTTAACGGATTAACTTTTTTAGCTTATCAGATAAGTATTCAAAATTGGGTCGGATTATTGGAAATTTTTGTGATCATAAGCAATTTTATCTCTTATTATAAGAGTAAAAAACAATTATCTTGAACCTTCTTTATAAAAAGTAGGAAAGTTTTTTAAAGTTAAAAAAGTGTCCTGTTTTTGTTTTACACCCTCAATTAAATCTTGAACCAAAGCAGATTTTATACGAGGCCTATGATAAGGAACATATTCTCTTAAAATTGCTTTTTCGGGATATATTTTTATATATTCGTAAGCCTGCTGAATGCTTTCAAAAATTTCTAAATCTTTAGTTATTGAGGCTTCCGGAGTTTTTCTTTGTTCCATATCGTCAAATGCTTTCCAAACAAACTGAGCATTAAATCTTTCGGACATATCAATAAGTGGTTCAACTTCTTTTTTGCGCTTTTCTTGTTTGCTGATTTTGTTTCCTTTTTGCCATTTTTCAGGAACAATATCTCCGATTACGGCTTCACCGGCATCGTGAACTAAAGCCGTTTTAATAACTTGGTTAACGTCAATATTTTGTGCTTGCAATTCTTTTTCCAAATATAAAGCCATAACGGCAGTTCTGAAACAATGCGAAGCAACGGTTTCACAGTCTTTAATATTATACATTTTAGGGCCGCTTCTTTCCAGATGTTTTAAGTTGCCCATTAAAATCTGAAAATCAATAAAGTGGTTTTCTTTATGTTTTTTTCCGCTTTGTCTTGCTTTTATTTCTTTTAATTCTTCTTGAAATACAGGTAAAGTAACATCTTGCTCATTATATTCCATAAATTCGTTCAAACGAACAAGTTGAGGGGACTTTTGTAGATATTCATAAGCTTGTAAAAGCATATCAAGTTTATCTATATTTTTAACAACAGTTGCTTCTAATGTTTTTTGTTCTTCATATTCGTTGAACAGTGTTCTGATTTTTTCAAATCCGTATTTATCGGACATATCTTCAACGGCTTTTGTTTCTAATAAATGTTTTTCTTGTTTAGAGATTTTTTTGTTTGTTGTTTGATGATGCTCGGGAACAATGTCGCCGACAACAGCTTCGCTGATATCGTGGAGTAAACACATTTGTATAACATGGTTAACATCAACACCTAATTTTTTAAGTTCATCTTCTTTTTGCAAAGCCATTACGGCCATTCGCCAAGAATGTGAGGCAACGGTTTCAGGTGAGGGTACATCTCGCATTATCCAACCTGTTCTTTTGAGATGTTTTAATGTTCCTACTATTTCTTGAAATTCAATAAATTTGTTAATATCAAACATGATTTTTTTCCTTTGCTTAATGATAACGGATTTTTCTTTTAGAGTAAAGAAAAAGGTTGACAAACTTTAGATTAATATGTATAAATAAATCACTTTCAAATTATGATGTTAAACTTAATAAAATTCTTATGGACAAGTTAAAAAAACTCAAAGCACATCGTAAAGACCGATATGTAGAAGTACATGGTCACATAGTTCCAACAGCAGAGGAAGCAGAAAAAATCATGGACATTTTTTCTCCGGATTCAAGCGAAGTGTTGGCTCATGAAACTATGATTGCAAAAAAGGTAAAAGAAGGAGTGTGGCAGCAGGATGAACACGGTAACTGTTATCCGACCGAGGCCGCAGCAACAATTATCAATGATGCAGTGCAAGAGTAGTTAAAATTACTGAAACGCAAAAACAGCCCCTTAAGGAGCTGTTTTTTTATGGTTTCGTTAAATACTTTGTCATAATTTTTTATCTTCTTTGGAAACGTTGACTTTCTTGTTCCCAAAGGCACTATTATAAGTATTTTTGCAAATATTTGCTAGTCTTTTAAATATGAACTTTCTTTTATGGCTCTTAAAGTACCGGATATAATGTTATTATTGGTGGTATTATTCTTATTAGTGGCAACCGCTGGGGTTTTATTTGCAATATGTCTACGAATTTTTTGCTTGCTGATTTCAGGGTTGCACATATCAAGTATTGCTTTTTGCTCTTGAGTTTGTCTTTCCTCAAGCGGAGATATTGCTTTTACAATCATTAAATCTACCTGATTGAACATTGCCCTTATCTTTGGTTCTTTTATGGCAACTTCATCAGGATTTCGTTCGGTTAAAACGTGAGTAAAATCTCTTAAGTAAGCTCTTAATTCACGAGCTTCACGGCGATTGCGTTCTTCTTGACTTTCGTTTGGGTCAGGCTTTTTTACATCTATGCGGGCAAGCCTTAAGTCGCTACAGACGTTTTGTCCTTCGGTAAGAGGTGCTTGCGCATAATCGAAGCCTAACAGCTTACCGTTGTATCTGCTTTGAACCAATTCTAAACGTTTTTGTGGTGACATACAGTCTACCGTCGGGTCAGGATTATTTTCATCATATTCAACTTTTTTAGGGTCATTAAGTTCCCAATATACTGCATTTAATTCCGTTCCGTTTACTTCAAGATTTAATTTCTTGAGTTCGTCAATTGCTTTATCAACAATCTCGGTTCCTCGAAGTTCGGCTGCGGCATCTTTTGTTCGGATAATATATTCAATCAACCCACTGTTATCATACAAACCGGCGGCAACAAAGCCCATAATTTGAGGATTATCAGAGTCCAAATTTTTACCGAAAGCAATGTATACGTGTTTACCTTCTTTATCTCCGGCTTCAAGCATACCTTGCCATACATCAACAGGTTCTTGTTCATCTTCAAGAGGAAAGTGTTCAACATAAATACCATCGTGAACCTCTGTAAGAAGTTTTTCAGCTTTGCTGATTTTTTCAGGATCGTGACTGTTATATGCATGAGAAAAGATTACGCATTCAATTTCTGATGAGTTTTTAGTTTCAAAAGATTCGGCTATAGATATTGCGCTCACAGTAATTTCCTTAAATTTATTCTATGTTTTATAATAAACAAAACAGAGCGGTTTGTCAATATCTTTTATAGTCTGGGAACTTCATTAAATATTGTTTCGTTTGCCATAACAAAGATTTGTCTTATTGAAAAATAGTCATCAATGTCTTCAAAGTTATTACTTTTTGCAATTGCACCTGCTTCTTTTGCGATTAAAACACCAGCGGAATAATCCCAAGGAGAAAGTTTAAATTCGCAAAAATATCCGATACGTCCACATGCTAAGTTACAAAGCTCAAGAGCAGCAGACCCACAGCGTCTGACATCTATTGAGGCGTTAAAACATTTTTTTGCATATTCAAAAACCATATCGATTTGGCTTAAATCAACAACGCCGGTGCCAAATGTTACCAGTGAGTTGGCTAAATTTTCGGTTGTTGTATGAATAAGTTTACCATTTAATTTTGCGCCTTTGTTTAGTTCGGCAGTGAACAATTCATCTAAAAATGGGTTATAGATTGCCCCTAACACAGGATTTCCGTCTTTTAGCAAAGCAATAGAAATTGAACTGAAATTGCAACCTTTTACAAAGTTTGTTGTGCCGTCAATTGGGTCGCATACAAAACAATATCCGTCTTTTTTATATTCCTGATTTCCTTCTTCGCCAAAAAAGGAAGCTTCCGGAAGAACTTGGTTTAATTTTGTTTTTAATATTTCTTGGATTTTTAAGTCAAACTCGGTTAACAGATTTCTTCTGTCGTTGTTTTTGAGCATTACATCATTTATTTTGGCGTTTCGGATAATTTTTCCACATTCTTTAATGATATTTTCTATTTGCGATAACATATAAATTCCCTCCTGATTTTTTTTTAGATTTTATATTTAGCTCAAGCGCTTGCAATCTTTTATATTGATTTATAAACAATTTTAGGATATACTTATCTACGAGATTATTAAAAATTATAAAACTATTATGAAACAGAACAAAAAACAGACAGTGTATTTCTTATACATCAACAGATGGTATAAGAATGCGATAGAGATGGAAAAGCTCTACCGTGAGGTTCATTCAGCATCAGCTGAGTATGGTATATCAGCTGATCAGCTCTTAAAGGAAATGCTTGCCAACATCTTTGATCTTGCAGCAACCGGTCGTATCGACCTCAAGAACTTTGTCATAACTGACTACGGTTGTGGCAGAAGTACTGCATCAAACAGAGTAGCGCAGATTATCGCTGAAGCCGGTGAGTTTATAGCAGAAATGCTGAACGCTAAAACTAGCTACGATACCATCTTGCTCTGCTTGGAGCCAAAGATTAAGGAAGTTGCTACAAGGAAGATTACATCCCTTGATCAGGTTATGACTTATGGACAGATTACTGTTCAGCGTTATGATATCGGAGTTAAGGAGTTTTCTGCACCGCTTGAGCAAAAAGCTGATGTTGTATTCTGCAACGACGTCTTTGAGCACATTCCGTTTGATGATGTTCCTGCCTTTATTCAGGACTTGGAGAATGCCGGAAAGTATGTGTTGGCTTCGATCTCGTTAAGAGATGCTGTAAATTATAGCAAGCTTTCTAAGGAAGTTTTGCTTGATGGTGCAGTAGCTGTTGAGGCAGAGGACATTCCTTCAAATGCAATTGTCTTGACTGAAGACACGTTCGGCTCTTATATCTTCTCTCTTCATGTGACAATCATGCCACAGAACAAATGGCAGGAGGTATTAGGGGATGGTTGGACTCTTCTTCCGGCTCAGGATTATACGGCAGTTGCTGCCTCAAACTTTGAGCCAAGCGAGGTGTATCAGGCATATAAGAGAGAACTCATCGCTCAGATTGGTTTTGCGGATTTTATTCCGTTTCCGACAGAGGTAGGTTCTACTTATGAGAAAGATGCAACCTTGTTCAGAAGAACAGCTCTAATTCAGCCGGTAAAGCATGTTTACAAGCTCAATGCTTTGGAGAACTACCCGGACAGCGAGTTCAAAACTTCTGAAAGACGAGAAAGCGAGGCTTTCCTGCAGTTCGTCGGCGCAGTTGTTGAGAAAAACCCTGCAACAGGTTTGTGGGAGCTTGTCAGTCTTGATGCTAACTATCTGAAGAGATTGTATGCTCTTGAGTATTTGAGCAAGGCTGAAGGCGGTAAGACTGCTGATGAAATTATCGCAGACTATAACAACGGTCTTTCTTCTGAGGTAGACTCTTACAACTAAGGTCTGTAAATTTACTTCAAGGCGCTGACAATATGTCAGCGCCTTGTCGTTTATTAAAAATTAAAATTATTTTTTCTCAGGTGCCTTATACTTTAGAAACGGAAGTAACTTTGTAAGTGGTGCAAAAATACTTTTTTTGTTCATCATAAGTGCATATTCAACATATTCCGGATAATGTGATAAGTGGTTTTCTTCTGTTTTTGCACGAGCATAGTATACAAGATTTAGCGCAAATAACAGTATTGTTCCTCTGATTGCCTGAGAAGGATTGTTACCGAATGCTAAAAACGGCATTGATATCAGCCACCATGAAATGTTTTTAAATACATAAGCCGGATGTTTGGTAAAACGATAAGGACCGGAAGTAACCAAGCCTCGATACGTTAAGTTAGAGAATCGGATACCTAAAGCAATGGTTGCCAAACTATAAATTGCTTCGCAAATTAAAATCAAAAACATCCATACATAAAACCAATAAGAATCGGCAAATATATTCTGCCAATAAATACCGGTGCCGTATGATAGATAATATCGGCTGAATAAATTACTCCAAAACGGCCAATAACAACCTACCGCAACAATCCATCCAAACAGTGTCGGTTCGCTTGAACGAATTTGCGTATTAAAAATTTTAAATGTCATCATATATCCGGCTGCGGCTATGGCTAAATCGGCAAAAAAGATAATATCGTTTGCGTATCTGAAAATGTTTGAAGGAGTGTCAAACATATAAGAAAAATCAGCCCGCATAAACCAATTCAGACGGCGATTAAAGTATGGGAGCATTAACGCTAAATAGAAAAATTTAACACCCCAACCACGCAACAATTCAACTATTTCTTCTTTTTTTGCATCGGAGCGATAGCCCATAAGCCATCTGCCAAGTTGCCAATACGCATCATCCGATTTTTCCCCGATACAATCTTCCAGAGCAAAATATATGGCTCCTAATAGGCACAGAAGCCACCAATATTCTCTTAAACAGATTAAATATGTGGTAAATAAGCGATCTTTGTAAATAGGAAACAGCCAATATAAAAAACCGATTATTGACCATATAGCAAATAAAGCAAGTAATTTTGTGGCCCAGCGTATTATGTTAAATTTACGTCTTATTTTTATTTTTGTAAAAATACTTTGTTGCGGTCTGAATAAAAATTCCATACTCAAAATACTAAACGTTAATATCGCTATAAAAGTTAAAAGGGCGCTGACGCCTGCTTGCATAAGATTATAGTGTTTTATGAGCAGTATGCAGGTAACAGCAATTATGAATGCGCATAAATTTATCAGAAAAGAATTTTCTGACGGGGGTAATGCCCCTTCTTTTTTTGTTGTAAACGGTATATATTCGTTAGGATATAGATTGTTGTTTTTCATCTTCGCTCCTTTTATTTCAGCTCTGTTTTTAATATACATAAAGCAAATTAGTAAGCAATAATATTTTTATCAAAGTCACATCTTATTTTATGGAAAGCCATAAACCAAATTATCCTTGTTTATTAAGATAAACAGTGTTATAAAACAAATATTGTTCAGGAAAACAGAAATGAAAATAAATTTACATTGTCATAGTAACTATTCAGACGGATACTATTCACTTTTGCAAATGGCACAAGAACATAAAAAGCAAGGTTTTTCGGCATTTGTAGTAACAGACCATTGTTATCCTTGTTTTATTGAAAAAGGTAAATTTGAGGGTAGAAGTTTGACTTCTTATGATAAATATACGGCTCAAAAAAAAGAACTTGAAGAAGTTTCCGAAACACTTGGGTTTGCTTGTATGCAAGGGATTGAAATTGCACTTTACAGTGAAGAAATTTTAGTATTCGGTGATGAAACCATAAAACAAATTTTTGAGTTTCTGGAAACAAAAAACTCCTCAAAAAATCTGGAAGATGCTGGTAAATATCATAAACAATTAAGTAAAGATGTAATAGATATATTAAAGCAAAATAAAAATCAAACGGCTATAATTTTTTGCCATCCGAGATTAGTGTATCTTGAAGATTACGAAAAACGGCAATTATTTGAAATTGTTGACGGATACGAATTTCAAAATTCGGGGCAATACTTTTTTACCGATGCTTCAAATAAAGACCGCCCGAATAAATGGAATAGAGATGTTCCACCTGAACTAAAGGGGAAAAAGAAGTTTTATAATTCGGACGCTCATGCTTTAATATGTGTAAACAGAACAGATGGAAATTTTCATAATCAGAAAATAGAAAATGTTGCGGATTTGGTTAAGTATATTAAGTCTTCAGAAGATTGTTCATATATAAAATCTTTTAAAGAAATTGAGTATTAGACCGATTAAGATGTAGGTTGATAAATAAAAAAAAGCACCGTTATCGGTGCTTTTTTGTTATTGCTTAGAAGTTTTTTTCTTTACAATTTTTCTTTTAGTTTTTGTTTTTGCCTGAACAGCTGTTTGTGCAGGGAGTTTTTTTTCAAACTTTAAATCTTTTTTGATAATTTCATCAATTACACTCATTAAGAAACTGATGATAAGTAAAAAAGAAATTAGCAAAAATGATGTGAAGAAAGCCCATGAATGCGGAAAAACAGACATAACCGGTCTGGCTATTTGTTCTGCCCAACCGTCTAAGGTAAATACTTGTATCAAAGAGAATGTTGAAGCCGGAAGCGTTGCAAATTCAATAAAAATATTTCCATAGAGGCTAACAGCCATAATCGCAAATACGTATAAGAAAACGCTAAAGACTAACATTAAAGCTACAAAATTCGGCAATAATGTGCTGAATATATTTAATATGCGTTTTAACTTTGAGAATTTGTTTATGTATTTTAACAATCTGAATAATCTGAATGTTCTTAATACGATAAAATAGCTTGCAAATGAAAATGATGAAACGGTAATAACCAAAAAGTCAAAAATATTCCATCTGGATTTAAAAAACTCGTATGAATATACATAAAGTTTCAATGTCATTTCCACAATAAAGATAGCCATACACAGCCGGTCTAAAATAAATAACGTCTCAGCGGCGTGATTGGTTAAATTTTCAGATGAAAGAAGCCCGAAAACAATCGCATCCAAGCATATAAGGGCCATAATAAACAAGTCAAAATTTTTATTTTCAATAAAATGTTTAACTTTTTCTTTGTTTTCTTTTAATTTTACCAGCATTTTTTTCTCTTTCAAAAATTGTCGATACAACCATATTATATTAAATATTGAAAAATACAAGTATTATTGTGGCTATGACTATAGCCGGTCCGAATGCGCCTGCTCGCTGCCTTTTTATAATTGAAAAAATTGCAAAAATGGCGCTTGATAACAAAATAAGAAAAGGAACTGCTTCTAAACCTAACCAAGCTCCCAATGCCGCTAACAGCTTTATATCGCCTCCGCCAAAGCAATCAGGATGTTTTTTGATTAAAAACACTGATGCTAAAACAGGTAATACATATCCGGCAATAGCGCCCAAAGCACTTATTTGTGTTGTTGTAAAAATAAATTCTTCAGTGTCTGTCAATGCAAATGACGAATAAGCAAAACCGCCTATAAGCAAGGGAATCGTTAAAATATCAGGTAATAAGAACATTCGCTCGTCAATTTCATACAACAAAAGAAGCGCTAAAATTAAGAATAAAATCCAAGGTCTGTGAGCATCGGGAAAGCAAAAATATATACCGGCTCCTAAAGCTCCTGATACAATGGCCCATCCGATTGATCTCATCAGATATTTTTTTATAAGTTTTTTATATGTTGTGTTTTCGTATCGTTTATCTTTGGAAACTTTTTTTACAGGCCATATAAGTCTGTAAAGTGCGTATGCCGGTGTGGCCGGCATAAATTTGGCGAATCGGCGCGCCATATACGGAATTAAAAGGCCGAAAACAAATCCTGAAACGACGTAAAACATATTTATTCTCCTTGTACGCAACATTTTACGCATAAAAAGTTAAAAATAACTTGAAATATAAAAAATAAAGTTGTATGAATGCGTTACCTTATTAAAACACCCCTGGAGGTTTTTTTAAGGTTTGTTAATTTAAATATAAGGAAAAATAAAATGTCAAACATTACATTCAAAGCTTTAAAGCGTGAGAAAGCAGGTAAGGGGGCAGCTCGTGCATGTCGTCGTGAGGGCCGTATTCCTGCCGTTATTTATGGTGGTAAAAAAGATCCGGTTTTGGTTAGTCTTGATCCGGTTGAATTAGAAAAAGCTTTAAATATGGCTGATTTCTATCAATCTGAAATTGTAGTTGACGTTGAAGGCAAAGCAACTAAAGTTTTCTGCCAAGACGTTCAATTTCATCCGGTTTCTGATATGCCTATTCACGTTGACTTTTTACGCAAATAAGAGGCAATAGATGTTTTTAGTGGTAGGTTTGGGAAACCCTGGTTCAGAGTATGCCAATACACGCCACAACATAGGTTTTATGGCGGCTGATGCAATATGCAGCCGCTATAAATTTGAAAGTTTCAAGAAAAAATTTGACGGTGAAGTGGCTATGGGACAAATAGCAAATGAAAAAGTTATTGTCTTAAAGCCTCATACATATATGAACTTATCCGGAAACGCAGTTGTTAAAGCCGCATTGTTTTATAAAATATTGCCTGAAAACGTTATTGTAATTCATGACGATATGGATTTAAAAATCGGGCAATTAAAAGCAAAAAAAGGCGGCGGCTCAGGCGGTCATAACGGTTTAAAAAGTATTGATTCGCACATTAGTGCAAATTATAACCGAATCCGCATAGGTGTCGGGCATCCGGTAAATAAAGGAAATGAGGTCATTAACTATGTTTTAGGCTCATTTTCCAAAGAGGAAAAAAATATTTTGGAAAATAGCTTGGATATTGTTACTGAGGCTGTTGAAGTTTTAATAAGAAATGATGTCGCTGCTTGTTCAAATTTTTTAGGAATGGCAACTAAAAGTAAATAAGAGAGGTTTTTATGGGTTTTAATTGTGGTATTGTCGGGCTTCCGAATGTCGGAAAATCTACGCTTTTTAATGCTTTAACGCAAACAATCGCTGCGCAGGCGGCAAACTTTCCGTTTTGCACAATAGAACCCAATACGGGCAGAGTGGCTGTTCCTGATTATCGTTTAGATAAATTGGCACAAATTGTTAATCCGAAAAATATTGTACCTACTCAACTTGAGTTTGTAGATATTGCCGGTCTTGTTAAAGGGGCGTCAAGAGGTGAGGGGCTTGGTAATCAATTCTTGGCAAATATCCGAGAAACCGATGCCATTGTTCATGTTTTGCGTTGTTTTGAAGATGAAAATATTACTCACGTTGAAGGTTCTGTTGATCCTATACGTGATGCCGAAATTGTTGAAACCGAACTTATGATTGCTGATTTAGAGAGTTTGGAAAAACGTTTTGAACAAGTTAAAAAGAAGGCTCAAACCGGTGGTGATAAAGAAGCTAAAATTTGTGCCGAAGTTATGGAGCCGATTATTGCAGCATTAAGAGCAGGTAAGCCGGCAAGGACAGCAGCTCCCGATAAGAGCCAGAAAGATGCGTATAAACAATATAAAATGTTGCAACTTTTAACATCAAAACCTGTGTTATATGTTTGTAATGTAGATGAAAACTCGGCAGCGGGCGGTAACGAATTTTCTAAAAAAGTTTTTGAAAAAGCCAAAAATGAAAATGCAAGCGCAGTTATTATATCTGCCGAAATAGAATCTGAAGTTGCCCAACTTGATGAAGATGAAAGAAAAGAGTTTTTGGAAAGCTTGGGATTAGAAGAAACAGGTTTGGCAAAAATTATACGTGCCGGTTATGAACTTTTGGGTTTACAAACATATTTTACTGCCGGTCCGAAAGAAGTCAGAGCTTGGACATTTTTAAAAGGTGCTAAAGCGCCACAATGTGCAGGTATTATACACTCTGATTTTGAAAGAGGTTTTATCAGAGCCGAAACTATCTCGTATGACGATTATGTAACCCTAGGCGGAGAACAACCCTGCAAAGAAGCCGGTAAAATCCGTTCCGAAGGCAAAGAATATATCGTTCAAGACGGAGATATTATGAATTTCTTATTCAACGTCTAGGGTTTTTCTTGAGTATAACAGCTCATCTGCTTGATATTTTTTTGCTTGTTTGAATTGTCATTTATAAAAGTAAATATTTCTTGCATATTTGAAGCATATATTTTAAGTTACATATAAAATATGTAAGGGCTAAATATGAAAATAATATATTGTGGCGATGTTGTTGGCAGAAGCGGTCGAGATGTCGTATTAAAAAATATAAAAAGATTAAGGGAAAAATATAATCCGGATACCATAATCGTTAATGCGGAAAATGCTGCGCACGGATTTGGCTTAACTCCGGGGATTTGTCGTGATTTTTTTGCTGAAGGTGTTGATGCAATTACAACCGGCAACCATATTTACGACCAAAGAGAAATTATACCGTTTTTAGATGACTGTAAAAAAATTGTTCGTCCTCTCAATTTTCCGATTACTAATGCCGGACGCGGAATTTGCGAAGTTGAACTTGCCGGTGGTAAAAAACTTCTTGTCGCTCAAGTTATGGGTAGAGCTTTTATGGATGCATTAGATTGTCCCGTTCAAGCATTAGAAAGTGTGTTAAAAAAATATATTTTAGGTGCAAATATAAATGCAATTTTAGTTGATATTCACGCAGAAGCAACAGCCGAAAAGCTCGCTTTTGCTCATTATTTTGATGGTAAAGTTTCTATTGTGGCCGGAACGCAGACACATGTTCCAACTGCAGATGCCAGAATTTTTCCTAAAGGGACTGCCTATATTACTGATGTCGGTATGTGCGGAGATTATAATTCTGTTTTAGGTTTTGAGCCTGAAGCATCTGTTAGACGTTTGTGCAAAAAATTTCCGTCTGAACGTTTAATACCGGCTAAAGGAAAGGGAACATTATACGGTATCTATGTTGAAACAGATGATAAAACCGGTTTTGCAACACATATAGAACAAATTGTTTGCTCTTGATATTATATTTCTGCCGTTGCCCTATACACCTTTTCTGTCACACCCCGGCTTGAGCGAGGTGTCTGGGGTAAGAATGTTGCATTGTTGTTATATCTGGATTATCCGGTCAAGCCGTATAATGACATAAAGAGAGAAAAGCCGGATAATGAACACCTGTTGTCACACTCCGATTTAATCGGAGTGTCTAGGTCAAGTAATGTCGCCTTATTATTTACAAATTTCCGAATATAAATCATTCCACGATGGATTCACTTTTTCTATTAAATCTTTTTTCCAATTACGATTATATTTTTTTAATCTTTTTTCACGAGCTATGGCTGTTAATTCATCTTCATAAATTTCATAATAAACAAGCTTGTCTAAACCATATTTTGCGGTAAAGCCTTCTAACGTTTTATTTTTATGCTCCCAAACTCGGCGAATAAGATTATTCGTAACACCAATATATAGTGTTCCATTTTTTTTATTGCTCATTATATATACATACATCGTTTTCATAATTCGGATTATATACTACATGGATTATCCGGTCAAGCCGGATAATGACAGAGAGGAGAAAAGAGTACACTGTCACCTTCCAATACATACTACATTGTCATGCTCCGATTTAATCGGGGCATCCAGGTAAAAAAATGTGGCTTTATTTACTGGATGTCCGTATCTATTCCTCGCTGCACTCGGGCACGAACATGACAATATACAACAAAAACCATCATCCCCCTAACAAATCGGGGGATGACGGTCAAGTTCTATTAAATTATCTAAAAGTTACTGCCTAACAACCGATTTACCACAAAAAGTATCAGATGTGTAACCTTGTGGAACTTTTACTCCTTCAAAAGAGGCGCTTCCATTAAATGCTGAAGAAGAACAAGTAGCAGGGGCTGCAGTTCCTAAATAGGTAACACTTTCTAAACTAGTGCAATTGTAAAAAGCATAGCTACCAATTGATATTACTGATCCCGGAATGGTAACACTTTCTAAATTAGTGCAACCCCTAAAAGCATTGCCACTAATTGTAGTTACAGATTCCGGAATGGTAATTGCAAGCAAGGAAGTATTATCACGAAAAGCGTTGGTTGGTATTCCATACATACCTTCCATAGCAACTTCATGCGTGCCGGAAGCAAGCTCAATTGTTTCTTTTAGTGTAACTTCTACCCCATCAACCCACATACGATACATTCTGCCAATTGTATTAATCACTGTGGTGGATCCTCCACCTGAAAAAGTTGCAACAACGGTGTTGGTTTTATCGTACGGAACAGGCGTTGAAGAATCTCCATTACCCCCCCCGGAATTTCCGCAATAAATATAGTTCCTGCCGAACGCACATTTCAAGCCCACTGTACCGTCATCGCACTTGCCGTCAGTATCAAGTTTGTAGCCTAATTGGAGACAATCTGTTACCAAGGTAGGAGAGAGTTCACAATATACGGTTAATAAGTTTCTGTCTGTAGGGACGGAGCAAGTTGCCGGTCCGCAATAATAGCAATATCCCAGACCATTAAATACAGTTTCAATCGTATCTGTGCAACCATTGGTGTTTTTGTCACAAGATTGGGTATCCCAAGCATCGTCACAGTCGCAGTGGCTGTATGATTCTGTGCCTTCCGGTGTTTTACATTTGTCGGCAACAGGAGATGGTTTTAATCCGTCATCTTTACATTTATATGGGTAAATACTTTCAGGACATTCGCAAGTTTTGTAATAAATTTTACCGGTTGACGGGCTTATACATGTATCCGGCCCCGGAACAGAACCGTCTTTACATTCGGTATATTTGTATATGCTTCTGTTGCATTCCGTATCTTTAACACCGCAACCGCATTCCGGATCATAGCTTCTTTTGCAAGTATACTTAACGCCTAAGTCAGCACCTTTTACGTTATCTGTTCGACAAGTACATCTGTAAAGAGTTTCTTTGTCTTCAACACATTTTGCTTCATTGTATCCTGATTTACACGGATCTGATTTATCAAAGCCGATACATTTTCCGATAACAAGAGTTTCATCACCGCAACCATCAGCTAAAACACCCGGAAGAAAGCAAGTTTTTGCATTTGCGGAAAAAGATGCAAAGCACACAGATAAAAATAAACAAATAATGCGAATCTTAAGCATAGCATACCGCCTTAAAAATTTTTTACATACACAATTCATTGTATAATATATTTTGTGCTACGTCAAGATTTTTTAATAAAACAATTTTAATTTAATTTGAATTTTTCTTAAGCTCTTTTATAAATTTTGTTACTTTGCGTTTATCCCAAGTTTCGCTCCCTCGCAAACGACCTATTTCTTTGTTTTTTTCATTGATTACAACCGTGAGGGGAGTCGTGAAAATTCCGAAATCGGCTGTTAAGTTATCGTTTTTATCAACATAAAATTCTAGATCGGTTGCTCCGTAGCGTTTCAAAAAATTTGATTGTTCGTTCATATCAAACCATTCGCTTTGAGGAGAAATTAAAATAAGTCTTATGCCGTCTTTTTTTACTAAATTATGAAAATTGTTTAAGCTTTTGAGTTCTTTTATGCAAGGGGCACAATCTCGAGACCAAAAATGAGCTAAAACAAAATCGCCCTTAAAATCCGACAGGTCAAAAATATCGCCGTTTCGGTTTATTATTTTGCTTTTTGGCAGTTCTCTGGGTTTTTCATAAATATTTATTTCAGCTGTTGCATTATGCACAAAATTAAATAAATTCAGCAGCAAATAAACTAAACATAAAATAAGTTTGCTTTTCACCTGTTAAAATCCTTAAAATTACTTTGTATTTAAAAACGTTTTTAAATATAATCATTTTAAATTTGTTTACAATGAAAAGGTTAAAAAATGAAGCAATTTAAAAAAATATTTATTTATTCTTTATTGGCTGCTTGCTTTTTTAATGTTACGGCTTGCGGTAAAATGTCTGACCCCAGACCGATTGAAGGTTCGGGATACCCTCACGTTTATCCGAAATATTAAAGGAGGAACCTATGGATAAAACAAACTTAACCGATGATATTATACCTTATGTGGAATTTGCCGATAATGCAAACGAAAGGACACCTTGCGTATTAGTTTTGGATTGTTCAGGCTCTATGCGCGGTGAACCTATTGCTCAATTAAACGTGGGTTTAAGCGCTTTGGAAAAAGAATTGAAAGAAGATATTGACGCCAGTTCAAGAGTGCAGATTCTTATTATTAAAGCATACGGAAAAGATGAGGTTGTCGTCAGTTCCGATTGGGTAGATGCCATGAATTTTACTGCGCCGACAATGGAAGCCGGCGGTTTAACTCCTTTGGGAAAAGCGATGGAATTGGCTTTAACTAAAATAGAAAGTCAAAAAAATTTGTATGACA
>JBGVOY010000074.1:0-6582 GCA_045126755.1 Alphaproteobacteria bacterium
TTTTAAGTTGTTCTTTATATTCAGGTGTATCTTGAATTTTTGCATTATTTGCAGCTTGAAGCATCAATTTGCCGTTGATGAAAATATCAACTGCTTTTGCATAAAAATCATTAAAAGGAACTTGTGCGGCAATTTGCGGATTGTCATTGTATCCCTTTTTGATTTCTTCAATACTGATAACTTCACCATTTACACGAGCTGCTACACCTTCATTTTTTTCAGCACATACTTTAAAAGAATATGCCGCAGCAGCAATCACAATAACAACAGCAGAAGCTGATAAAAGATATTTTTTCATTATTATTACCTCCAAAATTAAAATAGACTGCTAATATATATAAACTTTTTTTTATAATATTCAAAGTATTTTTTAATATACGTTTATAACTTTAGTTGATAGTATTGACAAGAGACTGAATAAACACTAAATGTATCTTATTGGAATAAAATTAAGGTAAAATAAATGTTAAATAAAATAGCTCGTAAACTTTTTGGCAGTGCCAATGACAGATTTGTAAAAAAACAGTTCAAAATTGTTGAAAAAATAAACGCATTAGAACCGGATTACATAAAATTAACCGATGAACAACTTAAAGCAAAAACGGATGAGTTTAAAAAACGCATCAAGGAAGGCGAAACTTTAGATGATCTTTTGCCTGAAGCGTTTGCCGTTGTTCGTGAAGCCGCAAAAAGAACTTTAGGTCAGCGTCATTATGACGTTCAGATGGTCGGAGGTATCGTTTTACATAAAGGTATGATTGCCGAAATGAAAACAGGTGAGGGTAAAACACTTGTTGCAACTTTGGCGGCATATTTAAATGCACTTGAGGGAAAAGGTGTCCATATTGTTACCGTTAATGATTATTTGGCAAAACGTGATGCTGAATGGATGGGACAAGTTTATCGTTTCTTGGGCTTAACGGTTGACTACATCATTCATGAAAAAAATAATGAAGAACGCCGCGCTGCGTATGCTTGTGATATTATTTACGGAACAAATAATGAGTTAGGCTTTGACTATTTAAGAGATAATATGGTATTTTCTCTTGAAGAAAGAGTCCAAAGAGACTTTAATTTTGCCATTGTTGACGAGGTCGACTCTATTTTAATCGATGAAGCCAGAACACCTCTTATCATATCCGGTGCTGCAGAAGATTCTTCCGAGCGCTATATTAGCGTAAATAAGGTAATTCCGCATTTAACCGAAGCCGATTATGACAAGGATGAAAAAGCCAGAAACATTACGTTGACAGAAGCCGGTATGACACATGTTGAACAACTCTTAAAAGAAATCGGCTTAATTACTACCGGCGGATTGTATGATATAACTAACGTCAGTTTAGTTCATCACGTTAACCAAGCTTTACGAGCTCACAAGATGTTTACTCGTGATGTTGACTATATTGTAAAAGATAACAAAGTTGTTATCGTGGATGAATTTACCGGTCGTATTATGGAAGGTCGTCGATACAGCGATGGTTTACATCAGGCTTTGGAAGCTAAAGAGAGAGTAAATATTCAATCAGAAAATCAGACTTTGGCATCAATTACTTTCCAAAACTATTTCAGAATTTATCCTAAACTTGCCGGTATGACAGGAACGGCGATGACCGAAGAGGCCGAGTTTGGCGATATTTATAATTTATTGTGTGTTGAAATTCCGACAAACAAACCTGTTACCCGTATTGATGAACACGATGTTATTTATCGAACCGAAGCTGAAAAATATAAGGCAATTATTGATACAATTTTAGGATGTCATCAAAAAGGACAGCCTGTTTTGGTCGGAACAACATCTGTTGAAAAATCTGAAATTGTAGCTGCTTTATTGAGCAAAGCTGATCCGAAACTTCATTTTGAAGTATTAAATGCTCGTCATCACGAACGTGAAGCATATATCGTTGCTCAGGCAGGTATTCCGGGAGCCATTACTATTGCAACCAATATGGCAGGACGCGGAACGGATATTCAGCTTGGCGGTAACTTTGATATGAAATTAAAATCTATTTTGACAGGCTTTGAAACAGAAAATGAAGTTGAAAAAATTAAACTCAAATTAAAAGCTGAGATTGAAGCTGATAAGCAAAAAGTTTTAGAATCGGGCGGTTTATATATTTTGGGTACCGAACGTCACGAAAGCAGGCGTATCGATAACCAACTTCGTGGCCGTTCAGGACGTCAGGGTGACCCCGGAACATCTAAGTTTTTCTTGTCATTAGAAGATGATTTGATGCGTATTTTCAGCTCAGATATAATGTCTGCCGTTTTGCATAGATTAGGACTTCCGGAAGGCGAAGCTCTTGTCCATCCGATGATAACTAAAGCGCTGGAAAAAGCTCAACAAAAAGTAGAAGAGCGTAACTTTGATATTCGTAAAAACTTGCTTAAATATGACAATGTGATGAATGAGCAACGTAAGGTTATTTATGCTCAACGTAAAGAATTGATGGAAACAAATGATGTTTCTGAAGCAATCGCAGATATGCGTCAAGAGTATTTATCTTCGTTGATTTCGGCATATATTCCTTATGGTTTGGCAAAAGAATCGTGGTTAAAAGACGAACTTCAGGAAGAATTGATGAAATCTACCGGATTTTTATTGCCGATTACAAATTGGTCAAATGAACCGGATATTGATAGTCAGGCTATGATGGAAAAAATCTTGACCGAAGTTGAAAATCGTATGGTTGAGAAAAATAAAAATATACCGCAAGAAATTGTTAAAATGGTTGAAAAGAGCGTTTTATTGCAAGTATTAGATCAGTTGTGGAAAGAGCATATTGCAACACTTGATTTGATGCGTCATACCATTGTTTTGCGTGCGTATGGTCAAAAAGACCCTCTTAATGAATACAAAAAAGAAGCATTTAATATGTTTTCGCTGTTGCTAGATTCTCTGAAAGAGAAAGTTACGATTGTTGTTTGCAGAACAGTTATTCAAGCTAATACTCAGGAAGCTATTCAACAAGCGCAAGAAAAACAGCAAAATGTTAAAATGAAAGAGGTTCATGAAGAACCGCAAGATTTGGTTGAAAAAAAATCTGAAACTAAAATTACTCCCAGAAAAAATAATCCGCAGCGTTGGGGGAATATATCACGAAATGATTTATGCCCATGCGGAAGCGGTAAAAAGTTCAAACATTGTCACGGCAAATATGAATAATCTGTTTGGTTGAACTTACACATAAATAAAAAGACACTTTCAAGTGTCTTTTTATTTATGTGTATATTTTTTTAGTTATGTAAATACATTTTTACTTTATCATAATCGGGATAGTCTTTCAAATCGCCCAAAAGTGTGTATGTCGGATTTGATGAAAACAGAGTTTGAGCGGCTTTTAGTATGTCTTCTTTTGTAACATTTTCAATTTTTTCGACTATCTCATCGGTTGGAATAACCCGATTGTGTAAAAGCATTTGTCGAGCTATAACTTCTGCGCTTGAAGAAGAACTTTCCAAAGCCATAAGCATACTGGCTTTGAGTTGGACTTTTGCTCTGTTTAGCTCTTTATCTGTTACATTTTCATTTATAATCTTTTTAATTTCATCGGCAATTACCGGTAGCAGAGTGTTTAATTGATTGGCTGATGTTCCTGCATATATACCGAACAGACCGTTTGAAGTTTGTGCCGAATGGTATGAATATACACTATATACCAGACCTCTTTTTTCTCTTATTTCTTGGAACAATCTTGATGACATTCCTCCGCCGAAAATAGTTGAAAATATGCTGATAGGGTAATAAAGCGGATTTTTATATTCAACTCCTTTAAAACCGAGTAAAACGTGTGCTTGCTCAATTTGGCGGTTTTCTTTATAAAATCCTCCCTGATATGTTTGCGGTTCAGTTGTAAATGAAGTTTTTTCTTGGTAGCCATTCATTCTGGATTTTACCATATTAACAAAATTTTCGTGTTTAATATTTCCGACAGCTACGACAACGGTATTATTGGCAGCATAATTTGTTTTCATATAACTACGCAAAACTTCAGGAGTAAAAGAACGCACATTTTCTTTAGGACCTAAAATTGTTCTTCCCAGCGGTTGGTCAGGGAATGCACATTCTTGAAAATAATCAAAAACTACATCATCAGGCGTATCAAACGATTGTTTTATTTCTTGAACCACAACTTCTTTTTCTTTAACCATTTCATTAACAGGGAAAGTAGGATTAAGAACAAAATCGGCAATAACGTCTAAGGCAAGTTCTACATCGTTTTTGAGCATTTTAGCATAAAAAGCGGTAAACTCCTTAGATGTGTAAGCATTGTTTTGACCGCCGACATTTTCAATTTCTTCTGATATTTGAACAGAGTTTCTTTTTTCTGAGCCTTTAAAAACCATGTGTTCAACAAAGTGTGAAATTCCGTTAATTTCTTTTGTTTCATAAGCAGAACCGGTGTTTACCCAAATACCAAGTGATACTGTTTCTGTCTGTGGTCTTTCTGATGTTATAATTCTTAAGCCGTTTTTTAAGGTGGTTTGTTTGTGTTGCATATTGTTTGTCCCATTTAAAATCTTAATTGACAGTATTATATTACGTGTATACTATAAATCAACAATATTTTAAAAAAAGGATATTAAAGATGAAGAAAAATCCTCGTTTTGCCATAGTGCTTTCAGGTTGCGGTCGTGCTGACGGTTCTGAAATTCATGAAACAACATGTGCTATGCTTGCCATTGATTGCGCAAATTCTACGTATCAATGTTTTGCTCCCGATATAAATCAGGCAATGGTGGTTAATCATATAACAGGCGAAAAAGTTTCCGAACAAAGAAATGTGTTGATAGAATCAGCAAGAATCGCCAGAGGCAATATTAGGCCGTTAACCGAATATAATCCTGATGATTTTGATGCGGTTGTTTTTCCGGGGGGTATCGGTGCCGTTATAAATTGGTGCGATTTTTCTGTATCAGGAGTTTCATGTCAGGTTGAAAACTCTGTTCGTAAAGCAATTTGGGACAGTTATAAAAAATCTGTTCCGATTGGAGCCATGTGTATTGCTCCGGTGTTAATTGCCAAAGTTTTGGGTTCCGAAGGTGTCAAAGTTACAATCGGTAATGATGAGCAGGTTATTGCCTCAATTACCAGAACGGGAGCTGTTCACGAAAATAAAAACGCAATGGAAGTTTGTGTTGACCCAATACATAAGGTTGTTACAACACCTGCTTATATGCTTGCATCTTCTATTAAAGAAGTGTGTGAAGGTGCAGATAATATGATAAAAGCTCTCATAAAAATGATATAATATTTTACTTGCATATTGTTGAAAACAATATATAATTCCCCCAGATAGTAATTGATATTACTATTAGTGCCTGGATTGGGTGCGGAGTTGTCACAAACTTTTTTATACACGCTGTGGTGTTTGATATAGCACCATAATATTGTCATATAGAAATTATATGTACAGTAAATATATCCCCGATTATGAGGTTGGGGAGCTTTTGATGTATGTCCAAGGTTTTACCTAAAGATCAAAAGAGTCATTTCAGCGTGTATGATTTGTGAACTTCCCGACCACCCCTGAAAGGTGGTTGTTTTAATTTGATTCGGGGGGTTGTAATATGGAAAAAATAAGCATTGTTATTCCGGTTTATAATGTTGAGTTATATCTTCGCAGATGTTTAGATAGTGTATGTACTCAAACTTTTAAGAATTTAGAAATTATATGCGTAAATGACGGTTCTACCGATGCATCTGCTTTAATATTGGAAGAATATGCTAAAAAAGATAATCGCATAAAAGTTATACATCAAAAAAATCAAGGGCAGTCCGTTGCAAGAAATGTTGGAATGAAAGAAGTAACAGGTAAATATTGTGCATTTTTGGATTCTGATGATTTTATACATCCTCAATTTTGTGAAATTATGCTACAACTATTAAAAAATAATCATTGTGATGTAGCGGAAAATAGAATTTTGAAATATAAAAATTCTTCTGAACAAATTTGTTTAAATAAGATAAATAATGTAAAATATAAAATATTAAAAGATCCTTTATGGTCTATGCTTTCTCATCAAAAATTTAGAACAAGGTTTATGGTTTGTCCCAGATTGTATCGTGCTGAAATTATTAAGAATTTTAATTTTATAGAAGGAATTTATTTTGAGGATTATCCTTGGTCTGTATGCTTATTGAGCCAAAACTTAAAGGTGGTTGTAACTACTGATCACCTATATTATTATACATATAACCCAAATTCTACAACTAAAACAAAATTTACCGTAAAAAAATGTAATGATTATTTTGAAGGACTAAAATTTGTATTAAAATATTTTACGGAAAATCATAAAGATGTGTCTTTTTTAAGGAAACGTTTAGTTCCGACAATTTTTAAAACGCAACTGAAAATGATTGAAGATATTAAAGACAATAAAGAGCTTTTGATGGTTTTTGCTAAACAAATTAAATGGGCAAAAGAACATAATATTCTTTCAATATGGCATAATAATTGGAAACGATATTTTAAATATTACAAAATTTTACAAATTGTTTAAAAAGGGGGAAGATAATGAATGAAGTTAAAATTTCATATATTTTGCCCTGTTATAATGTGGAAAAGTATATATCGACTTGTT
>JBGVOY010000075.1:0-5821 GCA_045126755.1 Alphaproteobacteria bacterium
CACTTCAGTGATTTTGTTACATAACCATCCCGGAGGAAAAGCGGAACCCTCAAGAAGCGATTTACTCCTTACACAACAGATGGTTGAAGTTTTAAATGCTGCCGGAGTATACGTTGCCGATCATATCATTATAGCAGGCGGCACATATTACAGTTTTCACGATCATCATTTAATAAATAATAACAATGTGAACAATTACTAAAAAACAATAAAAAAACACTTGACTAATAAAAAAAATTGCAATAGTTTCACTCTTGCGTGAAAAACTAAGTTTTTCTACGGGCGCTTAGCTCAGTTGGTTAGAGCCGGCCGCTCATAACGGTCTGGTCGTAGGTTCGAGTCCTACAGCGCCCACCATATAAAAATGCCACCTCTTGCAGGTGGTATTTTTATATGGTACGTATGATGAATTCTCGAACCTACGAGAAGTAGGTTTGACAAGGAGGCGCCGGCAGACGGGAGTATGCCGGTCAGCTTTGCTGATAGCCGACGCAGCGGCGAAGCCAGTCCTACAGCGCCCACCAACAAAAACCTCTCTTTATGAGAGGTTTTTTTGTTGGTATGTGTTAAAGGGCAAGAACCTACGACCGTCGTAGGCGCGAGGATAAAAACAACCTCTAAATGTTGTTTTTACCGCAAGCGACGCAGTTTTCTTATTGAGTGAGGAAAGCGAAAGCTACCGATACGAAATTAGAAAACAAGTGACCGAAGCATAGTAAGACCGAGTCCTACAGCGCCCACCATTTATAAAAAGAGGATGTTTCCATCCTCTTTTTTTTGTGCTTTAATGAGGGCGAGAAAGCTTAAGTAGTTGTGGGGTTTATGAGATTCGGTATTTCATTTATGATGTGTTTTTACCTTTTCCAGTATAAAATCTTTCGCAGTTATAGTGGTGCATTCGTAAAAGAGTTTTTTCTTGCCATTGCGGATTAATTGATAAACTCTTTAATTGTTCTACAAAAGCAAATTCGTAGTAATCTCTGCCTTTTGTTTTTTACTTGAATCCAATAATGATACGATACGAATACGGGGAACACCAGAAGTTCCAGAGTTAGAAGATGAAGTTAAAGAAAGTGAATGAATTATTTTTTGTTGTACTTCTGTTATTTCCATTGTTTTACCGCTGTGAAATTTACTCCCCGTATCTATTAATAAGAACTAAGTTGTTTCAGATGGTGTACTTCTTAAAAATTTTTGGTGACAACTACAGCAAACTTCTTCCTCAAATGATATAATCAAACACCATCGCAGGAGTCATTTTTAAAGCCGTGCATAACCGAAGCATATTTTTAAAGTCAACCATCCAAAAATTTGAAACGATGCGCTCCTGAGTCTTTAAAACGAAAAAAAACGGCATCATAAAAACTCATCAATTTTTAGATATGGTTTTAAGTCTTTTTATTAACCTCCGGTGGACAATCTGATTAAATATTGTCTTAATGTTGAACGTTGAACTCCGAATATTTTAGCAATTTGGGATTTTGATACACCTTTTTCCAATAATTTTTGAATACGTTTCTGATTTTTTGAAAGTTTAAGCTTTTTTGTTTTTGAATTTAACGGTCTGCCAAGTTTTTTACCGTTTGCTTTGATGTTAGCTAAACTTGATTTAGTGCGTTGTGATATAAGCTGTCTTTCTATTTCTGCTGCAAGTCCGAAAGCAAATGCCATAACTTTTGATTGTATATCATTGCCAAGGCGGTAGTTTTCTTTTAGAGTCCAGACTTGGCAGTTTTTATTGAGACAGGTTTGAAGTATCATCATCACTTCAAGTAAAGAACGACCTAAACGAGATATTTCACAAGTTATAAGTCTGTCGTTTTCTTGCAGATTACTCAAAACTTCGCTTAATTTACGTTTATCCAGTGCTTTTCGGGAGGATATTGTTTCTTCAATCCATTTATCAATTTTTATACCATTTTTAAGTGCAAAATTTGTTATTTCATATTTTTGATGCTGAAAGGTTTGTTTGGATGAAGAAACCCTTATGTACCCTATGTTTGCCATATTAAAAAATCTCCAATAAATGTTAAAAAAACTGGTCAAAGAAATAGAACTATTAAATCAACCAGTTTTTTATACTTTTGCACTTTTTTATTAAATTTGCTTTTCAGTCTTATTAAACCTGATGTTTCAGCATTTTAAACTTTTTATACTGTTCTATAGATGTTCGAAAATTGTCAACTGGCAACAAACGTTGGTTTTATGCCAGAGTATAGATGCTGATTTATTTGGCTATAACAAGACTTAATTATATAATAAGGGAATCTAAAAATGAGTGATTCAAACACCAATAAAAAATGTTTTATAGTTGCTTTCGGAGTTGAACATTTGGCAGGTAGAGACGATTTTAATAAAACTAGCCTATTGCATCCTAGCCTATTCGATTCATCAGAGGAAAAATGGAGGTGTCCACCAAACACTAAAACAACTAACACTGATATTCAAAACGTGTTTTTTGTTCAAGGAGATACATCTGAAACCGAGTTGAGTATATTTTATCGGGAAAGAATTGAAGATGCTTTATCTGATTGCAGCAAAGAATATATAAGAAAAAATGTATCTTTGTACGTTAAAGAAGTTTCAGACGATAAAGATGCTATGCGATTTTGATTAACTTTAGGACAGGTACTATGAGAAAATATCTTTTAGCTTTAGGTTGTTACATTGTTTTATGTAACCAAACTATTTGTGCACAAGAATACATTAAAGGCAATACTTATTATGATAATAATGGGAAAGCATATTTTTATGATGAAAACGGAAAAGCTTTTTATTATCCTGAACCTGTGGCGGTAGAAGATATAAGTGATAATACCAAATCTGCCGACAACAATAATGTAGAAGATAACAAATCGGATATTGCTTCAGACAATACTACCATATCACATACGGTTTCTAAAGACATTCTTGCTGATGAAGAATTGATGAAAACGATTACTCCTGAACAACTGGAAAGGTATATTTCTCGTGGTGCTGATGTAAACGTAAGATTTACGCGTAAGGGAAAAAATCCCCAAGATAAAAATAAAATCATTGAAACAAAAGATGTTACTCCATTGATGATGGCTGCGTTGGGTAATTCTGATGTCAAAGTGATTGAACTTTTGCTTAAAAAAGGAGCTGATATTCAAGCCAAAAACGAAAATAAAACAACGGCGTTTATGTATGCGGCACAAGAAAACTCAAATCCCGAAGTCATTGAAACACTCCTCAAAAATGGAGCTAACATTGAAGCTAAGAATAAAGATGGTGTAACGGCTTTAATGTTTGCTGCTGGTAGAAACAAGAATCCCGAAGTCATTGAAACACTCCTCAAAAACGGAGCGAATATCGAAGCTAAGAATAAACATGGTTTTACTGCTTTAATGCTTGCTGCTATTGTAAACAAGAATCCCGAAGTCATTGAAACACTTATCGAAAATGGAGCTAACATTGAAGCTAAGAATGAAGATGGTATAACGGCTTTAATGTTTGCTATGTACAAGGAAGAAAATCCGGATGCCGCAGAGGTGTTGATAGCCTACGGCGCAAATACCGATTTTTTGGCAGAACGAAATATACGCAACATCGGCAACCAAATGCTTATTTCCGCATTTACCGGAAATAATCCGGATATCATCAGAAAGATGACAGGGCAAGATCCAAGCACTTTGGGCATAGGCAAAAATAAACGTTATACCTCACTTGCCGGAAGTATAGTCGTTGGATTTACGCCTGAGGGTGTTTTGATTAAACGAGATTGTTCCGAAGCAGGGCGTGTGGCTCAGATGTTTAACGGAATTACAGATAATGTGGATTATTCCGGCAATGCTCAGGCAAATTGTGAACAAAATTGGATGTTTGTTTATACCGATGATAAAGATTATGCTACCGGCGAACGCTTCAGAGACGGCGGATCGGTATATAAAAAAGTCGGTAATTATCAATATACAACCGTGATGGGAGCTACCAATTCCGTTCCGGCATACAAAAAAATAAAAAAGTAAGCCGTCTATAAAAAAAGAACCCGTCGGCTTTTAGTCGGCGGTGTTTCATTTATGATGTGAGCACTTTAACCACCGCTAAGAGATTTTTGATTGGAATTAAGAAAAATAGATACTTTTGGATTGACCTCGTCCAAAACAAAAAACGCCTATTTTAGGCGCTTTTCTTACCACCCAACCTCGCACCCCATATCCATGACCGGACTTTAGTTGCGAACTAAAGACCACTTGGTTATTTTAGTGGGTACGTTTCGTTATATATATCGTCTAAGTTTTTACCCTTATACGACCAATATTTACAAGGGGCAACATAATATGGAAGTTTTCGTATTTTTTTTGTTAAAGCTGATAGAGAATATTCTTTTCCCTCAAAATTGATTTTTTTGTTACTAATAACTGTTACTTTGATTGTTGGATCTTTTTCATATAAAAGCTCATCTCCAACAGATATTCCCATTTCCTTAAAGTCAAGCATTGGTCTATGAAATTGCTTAACAGCTTCCTTTTCTGCAACAGAAACAGAACCGTTAAACATTTTTTCTACTTTATTTGCCATTATTTCAGCAGAAGCTAATTTCTTTAACAGAGGAATAACTCTTTCTGGTTTTAATTTAAAAAATTCACGCTTAGGATTGATACGAAAGTCACTAAAAGCATTGTGAATAAGGCTTTCTATTTCAGCACAATCATCAACTTCTCCAGCCCAAATACATTCAAAAGGAAGAGGAACACCAGTAGTATAAAGTGTTTGTAATCTTTTATCTACTTGTTCATCGTGAGTAATGCCTATTTTTATTAAGCCAGGCATAGCCTCATTTTGTAAAACATAAACAATTTCCTTCTTTTTACTCATATTGCATCCTTTTTATTGTAATTTCTCTACATTCTATCCGAAAGTTTTATGAATTACAAGGTTCTAGCACTATTTTTTCATAATTAACTGGACTTCTTCGTTTTTCCAAGCATTCATTGTCTTGTAAACAAAGGAGTTTATTATGAATACAGTTAAAGTCTATTTAGTGCGAAAACCTTCGGATTTTGAAGAAGTAAAAAACTTATGCAAAAAATATATGCATGAAGCTGAAGAGGTCTTAATCGAAGAAACAGTTAATCTACCACAGGTTTGGTATGAGGCACTTTGTCAACGCCCATTGGATAACTACATTTTCTTATCCGGTAAAGGTGGTTATGATGATTTTGGACACCGCAAAGTAGTCGCTATAAAATGCAAAGATAAGCCAACGCTTTATGTCGATCCATCCGGTTCAAGCTATTGCCGATATATGGGAGTGGGAAATGAAAAATTATGATGACATTCCACCTAATCGCAAAATCAGCATGCCGATGGTTTATAACCACGCAATTAGAGTACTTGATAGACTGGACAGGCGACTGAGCAGACTTAACACCCCAGCGCAACCACTTAAATATAAATACGAAATAAACCGTCTAGCTCATAAATTAGAACAAATGGTCGCTAAATACAAATCCCTTGAAAAGGAGTTGGAATATGTCCGAATCAAAATATCCTGAGAGATATTGTGTTGTATATACATCTATAAATAGCTATGAGTGTTTGACATGTAATTGTTAAGTCAATAAGTTGTTTTTCAAAAGGTATTCTTCTGTGTATTTAGTAATTGTTCACATTGTTATTATTTATTAAATGGTGATCGTGAAAACTGTAATATGTACCGCCTGCTATAATGATATGATCGGCAACGTATACTCCGGCAGCATTTAAAACTTCAACCATCTGTTGTGTAAGGAGTAAATCGCTTCTTGAGGGTTCCGCTTTTCCTCCGGGATGGTTATGTAACAAAATCACTGAAGTG
>JBGVOY010000076.1:0-2210 GCA_045126755.1 Alphaproteobacteria bacterium
TATTGTTTCGCTTTCGATTAGTATGTTGGCTTACTATTTGCTAATCATCAAAAACAGTACAAGCTATTCACTTTATTATGCAGTGTTCCTTATCGAAATGTTTTCATCCCTTTTTGATATCAGTTGGTTTTATCAAGGTATGGAAGAATTTAAGGTTCAGGCATTACGTAATTTAATTGTTAAGGTTCTTGCCACTGTTCTTATCTTTGTGTGCGTAAAATCCGAAAAAGATTTGGGTATCTATATTGCTTGCACGGCGGGTGCAAACCTTATCGGCAGTTTATCGCTGTGGCTTCATTTGCCCAAATACCTTGCAGGCACCTATCTTACCTTTTTCGGTATAACAAAGCATATAACCCCCGTATTGCTTATGTTTATGCCGCAAATTGCAACATCTATTTATTCTCACATAGATAAAACTATGATAAGAATTTTCTCTGACTATTTTCAGGTTGGATATTATAGCCAGTCCGAAAAAATTGTAAAGATTATTTTATCCTTGGTAACCTCGCTCGGCGCAGTAATGTTATCACGTGTTGCCGATAAATATGCAAAGGGCGATTTTGAGGGTATAAAATTTTATATACAAAAATCGTTTAAGTTTTTGCTCACTATTGCATATCCTGCGGCATTCGGGCTTATGGCAATTTCTTCAAAAACAATACCTTGGTTTTTGGGAGACGATTTTAAGCCTTCAGCATATTGCGTGGTGCTTTTAGCTCCTATTATTATACTGATTGGCATAAGCAACATTTTAGGCACGCAATTCCTTTTGCCAACAAGAAAAATGAAGGAATACACGGTGGCGGTATCGTTTGGCCTTGTTGTTAACGTGTTTATGAACATGATACTTATATCAAAATGGGGCTGCTTTGGTGCGGCGATAGCCACCTGTGTCGGAGAAATGGCCGTTGTGGCGCTTCAGTTTTTCTTTGTAAGAAAGGACTTTAAACTGTCAATACTGCTAACGGGTACCAAAAACTTTTTTGCGGCTATTATAATGGCGGTTATAGTTTATGTTGTGTTAAGGCCTATGCCTGCCGAAATAGAGATATCGCTTTTCGGTGTGGGTCTTGGTGTTATAATCTATATAATTTTGCTGTTTGTTATGCGCGAACGCTTTATGTTTGATTTAATCAAAAACTTTTTCTCTCGCAACAAAAATAAAGCATAAATGAATACTTCCATCAATTAACGATGGAAGTATTTTTATTATATAAATGTTTACTTTTATAAAAAAATGCGGTAAAATATAAAAGATATAGTATAAAAATTTTGAGGGATTTAGATGGCAATAGACAAGATAACTATAAAAGGCGCCAAAGCCAATAATTTGCAAAATATAAACCTTGAAATACCAAGGGACAAGCTTATTGTGTTTACGGGACTTTCGGGCTCGGGCAAATCATCATTGGCTTTTGATACAATTTATGCTGAGGGACAACGCAGATACGTTGAGTCCTTATCTTCCTATGCGCGTATGTTTTTGGGACAAATGGAAAAACCCGATGTTGAGAGCATTGAGGGACTTTCTCCAGCTATTTCTATTGACCAAAAAACAACCTCTAAAAACCCGCGTTCAACCGTTGGCACAATAACCGAAATTTATGATTATTTGCGCCTTTTGTATGCGAGAGTCGGCACACCGCACTGTCCTGTTTGCGGAAAAGAAATAAAACAACAAACAACCGACCAAATAGTTGATAGCGTTATGAAATTGCCCGAGGGCACTAAAATTCAGGTTATGGCGCCAATAGCCCGCGGCAGAAAAGGCGAGTATGTAAAGGAGCTTGAATCGGCAAAAAAATCGGGCTTTGTGCGTGTTCGTATTGATGGTAATATGTACGAGCTTTCGGAAGAAATAAAGCTTTATAAAAAAAAAAAGCATTATATAGATATTATTATCGACCGGTTGGTTGTAAAGGAAAATATAAAAAGACCCCTTAGCGATAGCATAGAAACAGCCGCAAAATTAACAAACGGCATTATAACGGTTGATGTTATAGGTGGGGAGGAGCTGCGCTTTTCACAAAATTATGCGTGTGATGAGCATAACATCAGCTTGCCTGAAATCACTCCTACACTGTTTTCTTTCAATAGTCCTGCCGGTGCTTGCCCTAAATGTACGGGTATCGGCAAGTTTATGAAAATTGATGTTAGATTAATTATTAATGATGAAAATAAGTCTCTTGTTGATGGGGCTATCAAAG
>JBGVOY010000077.1:0-11529 GCA_045126755.1 Alphaproteobacteria bacterium
AATATGGTAGTAAATCTGGCTATTACTGCAGGGCTTCCTAAACCGAAATTGTATATTATAGACGACAATTCATTAAATGCGTTTGCTACCGGTGCAACCCCTAAAAGTGCTTCTGTTGCATTAACCAAAGGTATTATAGAAAAGCTTACTCCACTTGAATTAGAAGGAGTAATCGCTCATGAAATAGCTCATATTGCAAATCGTGATGTTAGGTTAAATATGCTGATAATAACCGGACTTAGCATATTTGCATTGATGGCGGATTTAATAAAAAATGCAATATTCAGAAAAAGATATAGCCGAAAACAAAATGCTAAATTTACCGTAGTTATGTTTTTTATATTTCTGGCTTTGGTCGTTTTTAATTTGGTTATTGCTCCGATTATACACATGGCAATTTCACGAAAAAGAGAATATGCTGCCGATGCAAGAGGAGCTCTTCTGACCAGAAATCCGTTAGCTTTGGCATCTGCTTTGGAAAAAATATCTAAAGACAGTCAGGTCGAAATTTTGGAAAGCAGTCCGACAATGGCAGCGGCCTGTATTGCTACTCCGTATTTTTACAATAAAGCAAGCTTAAACAGCTTACTTTCTTCTCATCCGCCTATTAAGAGCAGAATAGATATTTTACGATATACGGCCGGCAGATTGTAAATTGCTTCGTTAAGACTTACCTTTGTAATTAAATGCAAATAAAACTTCATGCACTTCAAATGTATCTTGCTTAATTGTTTTATCGTATTGAGGCAGCAATATTCCGCCAATTTTTTCATAAAACTTATGAGCATTGATATTTTGCTTTAAGGTATACAAATAAAAATCTTGTTTGCAAACAGCTTTTTCGAACTCATTGACCAATGCTTTGCCGATACCCTTATGCTGATATTCGGGCAAAACGTATAAAGCTCTTATTTCATATTTGAAAGGATACCCCTCATCTCTTGGTAGCCCGCCATTACAAAACCCTACCGTTTTACCTTCGTATTCCGCTACAAAATAAATTGAATCGTTTGCTTTTTAACAAATATTTTTTTATTTACAATTCAAATATTAAAAACATTAACCTCATTTTTACAAATATCCTGTTACTATGATGCAGATTTAAAGTATACTTTTTAAGGAAACAACAATGGATTTAAAATCTTTTCGATTTGGTTTATTGACAATCGGATGTTTAGTAAGTGCAACTTCACTATCTTACGCAAATACACTATCTCCGCAAAGTTTTAACGCATTATACTCATTGGCTGCAAGAGGCGATTTATCAACAATCAACAGTGCAAGAGCCCGCGGCTTATATATTGATGCAGTTAATTCAAGTGGTGATACAGGGTTGTGTGTTGCCGCAAAACGCCGTGATCGAAGAGCTTATCGTTCGTTTTTACAAGCAGGAGCAAACCCTTCTCACCCTTGCACTTGGGAAATCGGCGGATACAGAGATTTTATGCAATCAAGCATTACGAACGCTCCTCGTAATATGGACACGGCTGTAACTGCCAAACATTTAACCGAATCGAAAATGAGTTGGAAAACAAAAGCCTTAATAGGAACAGGTATTGTTGCTGCCGGTGCCGGTGTCGGTTTAGCTTTAGGAGGCGGCGGTGGCGGCGGCTCAAGTTATGACCCTAATTGTGTTCATGGGTATTATAACAAAAGTGATGTCTGCACTTGCTATAACGGATACTCCGGCGATAAGTGTAATGAATGCTCCTCAGGATATGACAAACACGGAACAAACACCTGCCACAAAACCCTTGATTGCATAAACGGCTATCAAAAAGGAGATAAATGTGTATGCGACAAAGGTTATGACGGTAAATTTTGCCATACCTGTGCCGACGGATATGGTAAAGATGTAACCGGTATGTGTGTCAGAAAATTATCACAAAAAATTATCGGTAACGCTGAAATGAATACTAACCATAATCCTTCCAATAACCTTTCGGTAGTTAACGAAGATTATGCCGATGTTTACGGAATATTTTATGATGCCGATAAAACACCGCACAATTATTTGTTGGAACAGGATAAATTAGCTAACGGATATGTATTATCGGAATCATTTACGGCTAAAACGGCAATTCCCGACTATGTTTATAATATTGATGACAATATTGTATGGTTTAGCGGAACGGAAGATAATCCGACACCGATGGGATATTTAATCGGCTCAGAAGCATATTCTAACTCTAACAATGATAGTCCTATCGGCAGTATGTTAGATGATGTTATTTACGGAACAAATGGCGAAGTTATAGGACACGCATATAAAATAGGCACGACTGAAGGCGAAGAAGAGTTTTTTTCAGTTGCCAATGACTCTTATATCAAAATCCAAAACATCGGTGACGGCACTATTTTCGGACTTTATTCAAATAATGCCGAAACAATCTATAACAACTATGTAAAACTTTCAGGTTCCGGTATAGTTGTTAATAATACTTCCGATAAAAGTGCCGGTTATTCTTATGCACAACTTGATATTATAAGCAGAGGAAACGGCAATGTTTATGGTATTTACGGAAATAAGATTATTTATTCCGGTGATTTTAACGAAACAGGTGCAAAAGAAGGTTCTGAAGCATATATGCGTTCTATCGTCAATATTGAAAATGAAGGAGACGGAGATGCTTACGGAATATATATTCATTCCGAAAACGGTGAAATTTATCATCAAGATAAAAGAGGTTCTTATTTTAATCTGACATCTAAAACTTCCGTAAAAAATGTTAACGGAACCGGAAACACATACGGCTTATATGCTCTCGGAAAAATTTCAAACTCCGGCTTGGTCTTTTCAACCGCAGATGCAGGTAATGCCTACGGTTTATACACAAAGGGCGGAAGCATAGAAAATACTAAAGATGATAACGAATTATCTCTTGTCAACTCGGTTGAAGCCGTAAGCAATACAGGTGCTGCTTATGGTGCTTATGTTGAAGGCGGTTCAATTAAAAACGGACGCATTATTTATGCTAAAACAACCGCCGGAAGCGAAAATGCCTACGGTATATATGCGGTAAAAACAAAAGATAAAGATGTTAGTGTCGAAAATACCAGCGGTATAAAAGTTGAAAGTTTCGGTGGAGATGCTTATGGTATTTATAATAAGGGCGGAACAGTTAAAAACTCTACCCAATATTACCAAATAACAGTTACATCATTAGCCGGAATTGCTTACGGTATATATAGCGATGGCGGAAATGTCGAAAATAAAGGTCAAATTTTTGTAAACGGATCCAGTGATGCAAAAAGTTTTGGTATTTACGCCACCAATAATGCAAAAGTTACAAATACCGGCGATTTCTTGTTTAATATCCGCGGAGCCGTATTAAATCCGGATAATGCAGATACATATTGCACATCAAGCGGTTGCATAACTCCCGGAGGTGGCTGGGCAATTTATTTAACCAACGGTGCAAAATTTGTTAATGCCGGAAATGTAAGCAGTGCAGGCGCTCTTGATTTAGGTAATGGTGGAACCAGCCTTTCAACAAACGGCGTATTTAGTGCTTCGTCAATTTCCGGAAACTTAAGTGTTGATACGGATGTCGTTGCCAAAGGTTTTGAAACAACTTACACCCTTTCTGATGCTATTAAATCTGCAGATGTTTCCGGATTAAAAATTAACTCGGAATCAGTTTTGTTTGATGCAAATTTACAAGGAACGGATGTTATTTTGAGCAAAAAAGATTTCAACGACGTTATAGAAAATAAAGAAGTTGCAAACTTTTTGGAACACAATTACGCCCTTTCCCAAAATGAACAACTATTTAAAGAATTAAAATCACAAACCAATATCAATGAAGTTAATTCTATGCTTAATCAAATAATCGGGCAAGATGTGGTTTCTCGTTTTTCCGATGAAGATTTATTATTGCAAAAGGAACTTGATTTTAATGTAACCGAAAAACTTTTCAAAACAAATGACGAATATTTTGCCTTCTCAGGCAACATATCTTCCAATACTTTCGATTATAACTCAAATCAAACCAGATATGCAGTATCGGGTAAAAATTTCGGTAATGTCCGTCTTGGTGTCGGTATGGCTGTTTCAAAACTAAAAACCGATAACGGTCATTTAGACAATGTTCGTAACAGCTATAACTATCAGTTTATGGCGCCGATACAATTAAAGAATAAGGACATGACAACAGTTATAATGCCTAAACTTGCTTATTCTTACGGTTCGTATTCGAGAGACGGGTATAATAACACCGATTATAAAGGTAAAATTGAAAAGCAAATGATGGGAGTTTCTGCTCAATCAAAATATAAATTTGATTTGTTCGGATTAAACATTATACCGACATCAGAGGCTAATATTACTGCTTATAAAACAAAAATAAGCGAAAATGATAAGCTTTTCAGTCTGAGTTCCGAAAATAATCATACATATTCTGCAACTTTAGGTTTTGGTGCTTATGTTGAAAAAGAACAAATATGGGCAAAAAACAAGTTTAACTTTATGTTTGGCGCTATGATGTATCATGAATTTGCTAATCCTTACGATTTAGAAATGAATATTAACGGAATGAGCGGTTCGTTTACTTTACGTGATGAAAAACGCCAAGATGATTATATGGTTTTACGCTCTAAATTCTCGTATGACTTTAATAATATATCACTTTATGGCGATTTCTTGTCGTATGTTGATAGTCAATATCGCTCAAGAATTGATTTAGGATTTAAATATTCATTTTAACACTATGTGTTAATAACCAAAAAAATCCCCGAAATTTTTATTTCAGGGATTTTTTATTTAGTTACTTTTGTTCGTTTTTTATTTTTTCCATGGCAGCGGACAATCGTCTTAATTTAAAATCTTTATGTTCTTCTACCATATTATGAATATTGTATATCTGCTTAATTTGAGCCAAAGTTATTTCTACATCCGCAAGTTCATCGGCAATATTTTCAACATTACCTCTATCACGAAGCTCTTTGCATAACTCTTTTGTAAGCTCGGACATTTCTTCTATTACCATAATTTTTTGAGATACGATACCAAATAAATCTATCGCATCTTGATAAACTTTATTTTCTTCAATTTTATCCATTTTTACCTCCCTGTTCTATTTTATACATTAGATAACAGGATATTAAAATGCAACAACAAAATCAAAGTTCTTGATTTTAATTTCAGAAAGTAATAATGTGCAAAAAAAATTACCTTAATCAACATTAAAGGAACTTAAAATGTCTTACTATAATCCGACTGAAATTGCTGCAATTTTTGCAGATTCTTCACTTTCAAAAGCGAAAATGCCATTGCTGAAATTTGTTTTAATGGCTATTTTAGGGGGAGCTTTTATTGCTTTAGGAGGCTTGCTTACCGTTATTGTCGCAGGCGGAATGCCCGAAGTTTCTGCTCAAAATATAGGCTTGGTAAAGTTTACCGCAGGTGCATTATTCCCTGTCGGGCTTATTATGGTTTCTGTTGCAGGAGCTGATTTGTTTACAAGTGACTGTGCCGGTATGACACTTTCTACCATGCAGAAAAAAACTTCCGTTAAAGAGTTGCTCAAAGTTTGGTTTTTAGCATACACATTTAATTTTGTAGGCGCTCAAGCAATCGCTTATTTCATGGCTCATAAAACCGGAATTATTGCAGCATATCCGTTTGCCGATTATTTAAACAATTTGGCTTTAGGAAAATTGAAATATTCTTGGGGAACTGTTTTTCTTAAAGGTATCGGAGCTAATGCTTTGGTTTGTTTGGGAACTTGGATGGGATATGCCGGAAAAGATATTATCGGTAAATCAATCGGAATATGGGTTCCGGTAATGCTCTTTGTTACATTAGGATACGAACACTCTATCGCCAATATGTTTTTTATACCGGCGGCAATTTATAACGGCGCAGATATTTCTTGGGTTGATTTTATCTGTAACAACTTAATTCCCGCAACTATCGGCAATATCGCAGGCGGAGCTATTTGTATCGGTCTGGTATTCGGATATATTTACAATAAGAAATAAAAAAAATAAAGCCCCGATAAAAACTGTCCTTTAAAATTCAGACAAATAAAAACGGGGCTTTTTTCTACTTTGTTTTAATTGATTGTTTCTTTTTATTTAAATCAGCGATTTTTTGCTCATAATTTTTAATTGATGCAATTTCTGCTTTCATTTTCTTTAAGGTACTTTCAAATTGACTTCTTACGTCAGAACAACCTTTAGTCCCATATTCTGATAACCCTTTCTCGCTGCATTTATTTTTCATATCAGCATCAAGTGTTTTCATTTTTGCTCTGGTTTGGTTCAAATCATCCTGTTCTTGTGTTATGTCAGATGAATAAATATCTATAACCGTATTAATTGCATTCTCGCAAGTCTTTGTTCCTGTAATTTTAATTTGTTCAGCCGTGCAATACTTTTCTACATCTGCTATCTGTTCTTCACGCTTAACGCCATCATGCCACGAGCTAATATAAGCAAAACCTACAATAATCAGACCGAATAAGAGAATTCCGCCTAATCCGACATCTCCGCCGGAACCGTTGATGGGTTTTATATCTACTTCAAACTTTGCCATAGTATCATCCTTTTTTTAAACTTCTCATTAAGCATATCTTTTTTTATTTCATAGTCAATAAAAAACAATCGTAATATTATGTAATTTTATTTTAATTGCATTTTTAATTATATCTGCCTAGCATGAAATTCTTACAGGAGATAAAATTATGAAACATGGAAAAAACTTTATATTGGGCGACTATGTAATTATTAAAAAACCTGACTTGGTTGAAATCGGCGACAATGTTCGTATTGCTGATTTTTGCCGAATATCAGCCGCTTGTTCCATCGGTTCCGATTGTGAAATTGCCCCCGGAACATATATTGCAGGCGGTGATGGAAAGTTTACCTTTACAATGGGAGAATGCTCAAGTTTAGCCGCCGGTGTTAAAGTATGGCTCAGCAGTAACGACTATGTTAACGAACTTGTTACTCATTCAATACCGGAAGTAAAAGAAATTCAAGGTAATGTTACTCTCGGAAAATATACAGGTGTCGGCACAAACTCGGTAATTATGCCCAATAACAATATTCCTGAAGGTGTCAGTATAGGCGCATTGAGTTTTGTTCCGCCAAACTACCCTTTTGAACCATGGACGGTTTATGCCGGCAGGCCAATCAGACCGATAAAAAAACGCAATAAAGAAAATATTATCAAAACACTCAAAACTATCGGATACCCTCTTCCTAAATAATTAAATGCCACCTTTAAAAGTGGCATTTTATATCTCAATTAAATGGCAACATCCAATCTGTCGGTATTTCTTTTAATATTTGATAAACATCTGTTTTTAACAATTCATCAAAATATTTTTTTAAAGTGTGCATATTGCGTAAAACACTTTCAGGAATCGATGAGCCGTGTCTTTTAATATATTCGATGTTTCTTTGTTCAATGGTAACATACCCGTAAGCATTTGTCAAAGCATCAGCCAGTTGAATAATTTTATCTGTTTCATTTATCGGATTATTTTGTAAGAATTGCTTTATAAAATCATAATCTTCTTTTTTATCAAAAAAGGCTTTTTTAATTTTTTCATAATCTTCTATTTGATTTAGCGTAAACATGTGCGTCAATGAAATTCTGGCTACTTCTTTATCAATATCCTTAAAATATTCGTATCCTAAATTAGCATGAAACCTTTTTTCATATTGTTCGGGAATGCGTCCGATGTCGTGCAATAAGCCTAAAACGAAAACCCTTTGCGGATTTATACCATCTAATTTTGAAGCAATTTCTTGTGCGGCGTAAGCTGTTCCATATACGTGATTATGATAAAAGAACCAAGTTTTTTCATCCCTACCCTTTTGTATATCATAGGCTTTAAGCTCTTCGATATATTTTTTAGCTTCTTCTAATGTTATCATTGCAATTTCCTTTTATTATAAAATAAAGACTTTTCCTTAATATTTTATTAGTTTATCTGATATATTATGTTATAAATTTTATCTATAATTAAAGGAGAACTAAAATGTCTATTTTGCTAAAAAACATCAAACACAACAACGAAACAACCGATATTTTAATCTCCGAAAACAAGTTCAAAAAAATTGCTAAAAACATAAATGAAACTGCCGATAAAGTTATAGATTGTTCTGATTTAGCCATTCTACCAGCATTTTATAATAACCATTCTCACGCACCGATGAGCATTTTCAGAGGTATAAGTGATGATAAAAATTTATTTGATTGGCTCAATAATGATATATGGCCGCGAGAGGCAAAACTTACCGATGAAATGATTTATACCGCTACTAAATTTTCAATTTTGGAGATGATTAAGACCGGAACAGTTTTCTTTTCGGATATGTATTTTGGTATGAAACCCTTACTTAAAGCTGTTGCAGATATGGGCATAAGAGCCGGACTTTCATTCGGAGCTTGTGACTTATTTAATAGTGACAAATGCAAAGTTGAAATCGAAAAAATAAATGATTTTTTAACCCTGCCAAACCCCGCTCCTGATTTAATAAGCAAAGTATTGGCAATTCATGCCGTTTATACGGTTTCTCCCGAACTCATAAAATTTAACGTAGATTTAGCAAAAGAACACAATATGCGCCTTCATATTCATGCTTGCGAAACCAAAAAAGAAGTTGATGACTGCATAAAAGAGCATGGTATGACACCTATTGCATATTTAAATAAACATGGAGCATTATCCGATAAAACCATTCTGGCTCATTCGGTATGGTTAGATGACAACGATATATCAATTTTAGCAGATAAAGGCGTTTGGTTATGCACTAATCCGTCTTCAAACTTTAAGTTATGCTCCGGAATGTTTATGTTGCAAAAACTTCTTGATAAAGGATGCAAAATAACTTTAGGAACTGACGGAATGGCTTCAAATAACGAATTAAGCATGATAAGCGAAATGAAATTATGTGCGCTTTCAGCCAAAATTCAGGCCCAATCGCCACTTGCCGGTGCCGCAACCGATGTGTTTAAGATTGCTACAAAAAACGGAGCAAATGCGTTTGGTATAAATGCCGGTGAAATAAAAGAAGGAATGCTTGCTGACTGTATTTTGGTTAACCTTAACAATCATTTTTTGGTTCCTGAATATAATTTGGTTTCAAATATGGTATATTCTGCTGACAGTTCTTGTATTGATACAGTTATTTGCAACGGAAAAATTTTAATGCAAAACCATCATGTTGACGGTGAAGAACAGCTAACTCAAGAAATTAAAAAATTGAGCGATTTTTTCAGATAAGAGATAGATAGCCATAGTTTTATGGCTATTTGTTTTAATTTTAATAATTTATTTAGCAAAATAAATTATATTGAACTAAAAATATGTATGGAGGTATGATATGGAAGTATTTTATTACAATAAGCGACAACTTTTTTTATTAAGCTTTTTCAATGTAGTTATGCTTTTTTCAGTTGTCTGCATAAGCAATTTTTTTGATTCTTTTTTGTGGTGGAATGCTGTTGTTACCGTATTGTGCTTGGCTTCGTTATCCGCATCATTATTTGTAACGTTATTTCCTCAAAAACTGGCTATTGTTTCAGCCGAAGGTATAAAAATTGATCATAATGAATTGCTTAAATGGGAAGATATTGAAACAGCCCAAAAAGTTAAGCCAAGCAAATTATCAAGAAGATATATCATACTTTTCGAAACAAAACCCGGATGCGAATACAATCATTCATTGATGCAAAAAATCAGCAAAAAATCGTCTTACGGAGCTTTTTCTATTCCTTTGTATGCCATGACTAAGGCTGATAGAGAAAAAATTGAACAAACAATTTCAAAATATATAAAAATAAATTAAAAAAATACCCCATCTAAAACGTGGGGATTTTTTATTGATATTAAAAAAAAATATGCTATAGTAAGTTATCAAATTTAATTATTAATCTCTAATTTCGTATAATTATGGAAAAAACTGTTAAAAGGAAGAAAAATTCTTCTGCTGTTTATTACGGTCTTGCTGCACTTTGTTTTGTGGCAACATTGGTGTTAAATTATTTTTTACCGAGTGTTACTTTTCTGTTTTTTATAACTATTGGATACCTGCCTTATGTGTGGTTCATAACATCCAATAGCGATGAAGAGGAGAAAAAGATGCCGATATTTACGCTCATAACAACCTTATCGGCTCTAATGACAACAGTGTTAGTCTTTATAGCCGTAGACTACGGATATTTTGCTATGTTCTGTGGTGCCATGATAGGAATATTTCTGTTGTTTTTATTCGGTCTGTATTGGTGCTGGATATTTAAAGCCAATTCTCTCGGCTCACTTATTGCCGGGTTAATTGCCTCTATCGCATTTGTCGGCATAGCTCTTGAAACTATTGATATAGACCATAAAGAGCAACAGCTTATAAATAACCTCAAACCTACCACAATGGTTATTGACGGTATTTATAAACGTAACACAGAGTATTATATCATTGATTTTAAGGACTATGGTGCATATCCGGTAAATTACCAAATGATAACACATCTTGCAGTCGGCGACACCGTTGAAGTAACTGCTTCCGAACACAAACTTTACAGCATTGAAAGAAAGTAACAAAAAACCTCTGATAAATTATCAGAGGTTTTTTTTATTGATAAAGCTATCTATTAAAGAGCAGATGTATCAACTTTAACACCAACACCCATTGTAGAACTTATAGAAACTTTTTTCATATATGTTCCTTTAACGGTTTGAGGTTTAGCTTTGATAATTGCTTCAATAAATGCTTTGGCATTGTCGTAAATTTTATCTTCGCTAAATGATGCTTTAGCAACACCTGCGTGAACAATACCATTCTTTTCAACACGATATTGAACTTCACCGGCTTTAGCTTTAGCAACAGCAGTAGCAACATCGACAGTAACTGTGCCGAGTTTCGGGTTTGGCATTAAGCCTTTAGGACCTAAAACACGAGCAACACGACCGGCCATACCCATCATATCAGGGGTTGCAATGCAACGGTCAAAGTCAATTTTGCCAGACAAAATAGAATCAACGAGATTTTCAGCGCCAACAATATCGGCACCGGCAGCTTTTGCTTCATCAGCTTTTTCGCCTTGAGCAAATACAGCTACGCGAACTTTCTTACCGTTTCCGTGAGGAAGTGGGCAAACACCTCTAACCATTTGATCGGCGTGTTTAGGATCAACACCTAAATTGATTGCCAAATCAATTGTTTCATCAAATTTTGCTGTTGCGTTTTCTTTAACGATTTTTACAGCGTCTTTTAATGCATAAGCTTGATTTTTATCAAGATTTTTATATGCGTTTACAATTCTCTTTCCTGCCATCGTCTTACTCCACTACCTTAATACCCATAGAAACAGCCTGACCTTTAACCATATTCATAGCAGATTCAACTGTAGAACAGTTTAAGTCAGGAAGTTTTGTTTGAGCAATTTCTTTTACTTGAGCAAGAGTGATTTGGCCGGCAAAAGATTTTCCAGGTTCTTTGGAAGCAGATTTAACACCTGCAGCCTGCTTAATGTAATAAGCAACCGGAGGAAGCTTTGTGATAAAAGTAAAGCTTTTA
>JBGVOY010000078.1:0-3164 GCA_045126755.1 Alphaproteobacteria bacterium
ACGCACTCAATTACCAAAAAGTCTTTAACTTCGGCCAACAAATCGTTTAAAAATCTTTTTTTGGTTTCAACGTCAAAAGTCGCAGACATTGTAAATTGACGATAACCTAACTCATGAAGCTCTTTTAACGTTTCAATTACATTAGGATATAACGGACGATTTGTAAAAAATTCGGGAGAATGGCAAAAATCATAGTCCAAATCTTTTCCGAGTGTCGGATGAGTTTTTAACTCTAATGCACCATATTTAGGAACTATAGGCAGCACCTCCGGTAATTGTTCCCAAGTGATATTGCCATACATCGGAGCATATTTCGGGTGTTTGGTTAAAAAATTATAATAAGCATAGTTAAGGTTTGCAAGAACTCCGTCTACATCCCAGAATATGTTTTTAATAGCCATTTTTTTCTCCTTAAAATTAAAACTAACTGCCTAAATGCTACATTAAACAAAGCTAAAAGTAAAGGGTTATAATTTTTTTGTTGTATATTGTTTATATTGCTTGAAGTTTTTAATTAAGTATCGTAAAATCTGCTAAAAATTTAATAAAACTTTTCAAGGAGAAAATATAAAATGTCAAAAGTGCTTATTACCTCAGCATTACCGTATATCAATGGTGTTCCTCACTTAGGACACATGGTTGGTTGCTTGCTTCCATCTGATGTGTATGCCAGATATATGCGTATGATGGGAAATGACGTTTTATATATTACCGGAACAGATGAACACGGAACAACTTCAGAAGTAGGCGCATTAAAAGCCGGCTTAAGCGTGCAAGAATATTGTGATATGTTCCATAAACGCCACCTTGAAACATATAAAGGTTTCAGACTTTCTTTCGATTATTGCGGACGCACATCTTCTGAACAAAACAAAGAAATTACTTATCATATTTTCAAACAGCTTGACAAGAACGGATTTATTGAAGAAAAAACCGTTAAACAAGTTTATTCAGTTGATGATAAAATGTTTTTGGCTGACCGTTACATTACCGGAACGTGTCCTCACTGCGGATACGATAAAGCCAGAGGCGACCAGTGCGAAAACTGCACAAAAGTTTTAGAACCTACCGATTTAATTGAAGCAAAAAGCACTATTTCGGGCAGTGCCAATTTAGAAGTTCGTGAAACAAAACATTTGTTCTTGAATTTACCTAAAATTGAACCTCTTTTAAGAGAATGGCTTAAAACAAAAGAAGCTTTTTGGCCTGAAGTTGCTTATTCTATTGCTCAAAAATGGCTAAAAGAAGGTCTGCAGGAAAGATGTATAACTCGTGATTTGAAATGGGGATTTCCGGTAAATAAAGAAGGTTTTGAAGACAAGGTTTTCTATGTATGGTTTGATGCCCCTATCGGCTATATAGGCATAACTAAACAATGGGCCGACGAAAAAGCAGACGAACGCAACTGGAAAGATTGGTGGTATGATGCAAAAGATGTTCGTCATGTCGAGTTTATGGCAAAAGACAATGTTCCTTATCACTCAATTACATTTCCGGCAACACTTTTGGGAACAAAAGAAAATTGGACACAGGTTGATTATTTAAAAGGTGTTAGCTATTTGACCTTTGAAGGCGGAAAATTCTCAAAATCAGAAAACAGAGGTGTTTTTGCCGCCGATGCTCTTAACGAATTTGATGCAGACTATTGGCGTTATTGGCTAATGAGCAATATTCCCGAAGGTTCTGATACAAGCTTTACTTTTGACTTGTTTGCTTCTGTTGTAAATAAAGACTTAAATGGAGTGTTGGGCAATTTCGTATCAAGAGTTTTGAAAATGACCTCTTCAAAAATCGGCAATACCGTTCCTCAAGGCGGTGAATTTGGCGAATTGGAAAATAAACTTATTGATAACTTACAATCAAGAATTGCAGACTATTTCAAATATATGAATGAAATGGAATTCAGAAAAGCATTAGCAGAATTAAGAGCTGTTTGGGTTGAAGGAAATAATTATATATCAGAAGCGGAACCATGGACGGTTATCAAAGAAAATCCGGAAAAAGCCGCCATGATTTTAAGAACTTGCATCAATCTTATTCGTATTTTTGCAATATTAAGCGCTCCTGTTATGCCTAAGGTTTCAGAAAATATGCTGGCAAAACTTAATCTGCATATTGATACCATCGGAGTTCTGAAAGACTTTGATGTTAAAAAAGAAATTGAAAGCATTAAAGCAGGTTCTCCGTTTGAGGTCGGGGATACGTTGTTTGAGCGTATTACGCCTGAACGTATTGAAGAGTTAAAAACTAGATATGGGAGTTCTAAATAATGAAATTTGAAAGTTTAAAAGGTTTGCGTTTACACGGTATTGCCAAAGCAATCCACAGATTTTTTCTTATAATTACATTCCCTTTAAGACGAGGTTTTTTATTTTTGGGACTTCTGCTTGTTTTTGTTGTAATAATGGCGGCAATTCCTATGTCGCAAGGAGTTAGCTATAAGCACATCGTTGATTGGTATTTATTAAGATACGATGAAGTAAAAATGAAGGTTCCGGCAAAAATTAAAACAAAACCGGAAGCTATTGAAAGAAAACTTAAAAATGAGATAAAAAAAGAGCAAAAAAAGGAAAAAAGAAAAGAATTTAAGTTTAAAGAAACGGCTGCTCCGGACAGACGTCATGTTTCTGACGAATTAAAAAGAAAAATGGGCGAAGGTGTCGTCAATAAACCGCTTGTAACAGATGAAAATAAGGATAAAAACAAACAAGATAACGTAAAATATAAATCTTTTAATCTTGGCAATTCTCCGTTCCGTCGTTCCGGAATTAAAAAAGTTTGGAACAGAAAAGATGATCATAAACCTTATTTTGCAAAACTTGCCGATAAACAAGCAAAAATAAACGAAGAAAAACAAAAAGCCGTTGCGGTTGTTGAACAACTTGTTTCTGCTGAACAGGTAGCTCCGATTGAGCAAATTTTACCGGTCAAAACCGATCCCGTTAAACCTGTTGCAAATGAATTAGTTGCAGAAATTCAGGCCCCCGAAAAAAATATTTCTTATCGCAAAATCGACAGTTTACCGCTAAAATATGAAGAAACCCCTCAACATATTGAAGGAACCGCCATTATTTTCAGCGCAAATGATTTATCCGTAGGGGATAACTATGTAATTTTGTATGGAATTTATACCAATGAAGAAAAATACAATCCGGATGAAGCCG
>JBGVOY010000079.1:0-8495 GCA_045126755.1 Alphaproteobacteria bacterium
TCACCTAATTTTAATGAAGCCTGCATTAAAGCATCGCTTTTTTCTTTGATAGCAGCAGTATCCGTTCCATCTAAGGCTTTTTTCAAATCTTCAATAGCACTTTCGATAGCACTCTTATCTGCAGCTGAAACTTTATCAGCATTTTCTTTTAATGTTTTTTCGGTTGAGTGCATCAATGCTTCTGCCTGATTTCTGGTCTCTACCTCTTCTTTTTTCTTCTTATCTGCTTCGGCATTTGCTTCCGCATCTTTAACCATTTTTTCGATATCGGCATCTGATAAACCGCCGGAAGCTTGAATTCTGATAACTTGTTCTTTGTTAGTTGCCTTATCTTTTGCCGAAACATTAACAATACCGTTTGCATCGATATCAAATGTTACCTCAATTTGAGGCATACCGCGAGGTGCAGGTGGAATGCCAACCAAATCAAATTGACCTAACAATTTATTGTGAGCGGCAATCTCACGTTCGCCTTGGAACACTCTGATTGTAACGGCTGTTTGTCCGTCTTCTGCCGTTGAGAACACTTGAGATTTGCGTGTCGGAATTGTCGTATTTCTATCAATCAAGCGGGTAAATACTCCGCCTAAAGTTTCAATACCGAGTGATAACGGAGTAACGTCTAAAAGCAATACGTCTTTAACATCACCCATCAATACACCGCCCTGAATTGCGGCACCAACGGCAACAACTTCATCAGGGTTAACCCCTTTGTGTGGTTCTTTACCGAAAATTTCTTTAACTTTTTCTTGAACTTTCGGCATACGTGTCATACCACCAACCAAAATAACTTCACTAATTTCAGAAGCACTTAAACCGGCATCAGCAAGAGCTTTACGACATGGTTCAACCGTGCGGTCAATTAAATCATCAACTAATGCTTCTAATTTAGCACGTGTTAACTTAATATTTAAGTGTTTAGGACCTGTTGCATCTGCTGTAATAAACGGTAAGTTAACATCTGTTTGTGTTGCTGAAGAAAGCTCAATTTTTGCTTTTTCTGCAGCTTCTTTTAAGCGTTGTAATGCCAAACGGTCATTTTTCAAATCGATACCTGATTCTTTTTTGAATTCATCAGCCAAGTAATTTACTATTCTTTGGTCAAAGTCTTCACCACCTAAGAATGTATCGCCGTTTGTAGATTTAACTTCAAATACGCCATCGCCGATTTCCAAAATAGAAATATCAAATGTACCACCGCCAAGGTCATATACCGCAATAGTTCCGGATGCTTTTTTATCCATACCGTAAGCAAGAGCAGCAGCTGTAGGTTCGTTAATAATACGCAAAACATCTAAACCTGCAATTTTACCTGCATCTTTAGTTGCCTGACGTTGAGAATCGTTAAAATATGCCGGAACGGTAATAACTGCTTTTTCCACTTTTTCACCTAAATAACTTTCGGCATATTCTTTAATTTTTTGCAATACGATAGCTGAAACTTGAGAAGGTGCATATTTATCGCCTTTAACTTCAACCCAAGCATCACCATTGTCGCCTTGAACAATTTTAAAAGGTGCCGTTGCTTTGTCTTTTTGAACTTCGGCAGAATCATATCTGCGTCCGATTAAACGTTTGATTGCAAACAATGTATTTTCAGGGTTAGTAACTGCCTGACGTTTTGCAGCAGCACCAACCAAACGTTCGGCATCGGTAAATGCTACCATTGAAGGAGTTGTGCGAGCGCCTTCAGAGTTTTCTAGAACTTTTGCTTCGTTGCCATCCATAACGGCAAAGCAAGAGTTTGTTGTTCCTAAGTCAATACCAATAACTTTATTACTCATTATAAAAAATCCTTACTTTTTAATATTAAAACCTTTTCTAAAAAGTTATATAGGTAGCACTTTTTATTTAAGCAAGGGGTAAACGATATTTTTTGTAAAAAAAAAGCACCCCAGCCTAGCCGGGGTTGCTTTTTAATTGTATTCTCTGCCTTTGGGCTTAACTTTTACATCATCGGTAAACATTCTGAAGTCACGTTTAAAATCTGTAATTGAGCCCATTCCTTGTTCTTTGTAGGCTTTTGCAGTCAAATAAATATAATCCTCAGCAAACATATAAGCCCCGTGACTGGCATTAAAGTTTGCTTTTGCAGCACGCATTGTTGCAATACTGTCTTGTTCCGTAACTTGTTGCATAACTTTTGGAAAATCAATTTTTTCAGTAGGAAAAGGGTTTACTTTCTCTAATGTTGAACGAAGGAGAGTAAACATTTTTTCCTTATCGTTTTTAGCCGAGCTTAACACTTCTAAAAACTGTTGGCCTAAAGTTTTATTTTGCATGGTCATCATCGGATTTTCTCCTTTCGTCATAATTATATTATACTTATAATATATCACATATAACGATACAATGCAATAAGTTTGTAACAAAAATGTAACAAAAAAAATCAATATTTTCTGTTGATAATAAAATCAGCCAAATCTTGTAAATTTTTTGCTTTATCGCCAAATAACGATACTATATCCTTTGCTTCTTCAATAAGTGTGTTAGCCATCATTTTTGCTTTGTCAACACCATAACAACCGACAAACGTCAGTTTATTTTGCGCTTTATCTTTATTCAAGGTTTTTCCGACAAGCTCCTGATTACCTTCAACATCAAGTATGTCATCAGAAATTTGAAAGGCAATTCCTATTTTTCGAGAATATTCTATCAACAAATTTTTTGATATTTCATCAGCCTTTCCGATAACAGCTCCTGCCTGACAAGCATATCGCAACAAACAACCTGTTTTCATTTCTTCAATGTGGCTTATTATATATTCCGGATTTTGAACATCATTTAATTTTTCGGTTGATAAGTCAAGCATTTGTCCTGCTATCATACCGTTAATTGCTCCGGCAGCAACAGACAACAACTGTATCAATTCAATTTTTATATTATCTTCATAGTGCGCTTTGGATAAAATTTCAAATGCGTATGTTAAAAGGCCATCACCTGCCAAAATGGCTGTTGCTTCATCAAATTGTTTATGACAAGTAGGTTTACCTCGTCTTAAATCATCATTGTCCATAGCAGGCAAATCATCATGAATAAGCGAGTATGAATGCAACATTTCCAATGATGCCGCAGCGGGAAAACTTTGATTAAAATCGAATCCGAATATATTTGCGCATTCATACACCAAAAAAGGTCTGAGCCTTTTTCCGCCGTTTGTTACAGAATATTCCATAGCTTCGACAACTCTGCGTTCGGCACCATTTACCTTAACAAAAAGAGGGCGGATTTGCTCATTAAATTGTGATGAATATTCTTTTATTTGTGTAATTATATCAGTCATTATTCTTCAATCTTATCTAATGGTTTAATTTCTAAATTTCCATTCACATCTGTTTCGATTTTTTCAATTTTTAATTGTGCTGCTTTTAATTTTTCTTCACAAAATTTTTTTAATGCAATAGCTTTTTCATAGGCTTCAACAGCATCGTCAAGTTTAATTTTTCCACCTTCCAAATCTCTTACAATATTTTCTAATTGCACTAACGCATCTTCAAAGCTTAATTTTTCGACATTTAATTTCATCGTTACCTCCGTTTCAGACAGATTAACTCAACAAAACCATAATATCAACCATTACTTACAAACTGTGCATTTATTTTAATGTAACGTATATATAATATTTTGCTTTATAAACTCTGTTTTTTTTCTCTTTTATATCTTAAATTATGTATATTACAAAGGAGAAAATTATGGGAAAAGATAAAGACAGATATAATGTGTTAATATTAAAAGCGTTAGCAAATTTAAACAGATTAAAAATATTAAAATTGTTAAATACGCACGAATTAAATGTCGGACAACTTGAAAAAATGCTAAATTTAAGTCAATCCGCATTATCACAACATCTGGCAATTTTAAGGAAAAACAATATAGTAAAAACACGTCGTGTTGCGCAAACTATTTTCTATAAAATTGATAATGATTTTATCCGACAAATTTTAAAAATACTTGAATAGATACTTATTTGTTTGTATAAAACATTAAGGTAAAAATTTTTGGAGAAATTTAATGGCAAAAATAACTTGGCAGCCAGGCACTTTACTGGCACCAATTCCACCTGCACTTATATCATCAGGCACAGTTGATACCCCAAATGTAATGACTGCAACTTGGACAGGTATTATCTGTTCTGAACCTGTTATAACATATGTTTCAATCAGGCCATCAAGATATTCGCATGAAATCATTTCCCAAAATAAAGAATTTGTTATCAATGTGCCTAATTTGGCATTAGCAAAAGCTACTGATTTTTGTGGAGTTAAATCCGGACGCGACATCAACAAGTTTGAAGTATGCAACATTACTGCTGCACCTTGTTCAAAGATTAGTGCTCCTCAAATTGCAGAAGCTCCCATTTCATTAGAGTGTGAAGTTATTGAAATAAAACATTATGGAACCCACGATATGTTTTTAGCAAAAGTTGTAGCTGTTAATATTGATGATAAATACCTAAACGAAAAAGGTGCTCTAAATTTAGAAAAAGCCGGTTTACTTGCATATGCACACGGTTTTTACTATACTTTAGGCCGTCAAATAGGAAAGTTCGGTTTTTCGGTTGAAAAACCCAAAACCGTAAAAAAACGCAATGCAAGAATAAATAATAAAAAAAATAAATAAATAGTATTGACAATTAAAATAAAATATGTAAAAAAGCATTTTGTAAATGCTTGTTGCGCCCTTAGCTCAGCAGGATAGAGCAACAGCCTTCTAAGCTGTGGGTCAGACGTTCGAATCGTCTAGGGCGCGCCAATTAAGAAAACTCCGACACTATATCGGAGTTTTTTTATTTGTTTTTTTATTAATTTCCCTAAATACAGATATATTGTTGAAAATTATTTCTTTATTATCGCCATTTTATATTTTTATATGATATATTATGCTCCGTATATGATAAATGGAGGAAAAATGGTAATAGTATTAAGATTTCTCGCTATATTTTACGTTTTAGGTTTGTTTTATTTCTTAATCTGTTTAATTAGCAAAGATATTGTAAAAAATAAGCGTCGTGTTTTGGGGCTTATATTTTTTCCGGCTATGATTATCACATCACAAGGTCGTAAGTTTTTAAAAGAAATTATTAAAGGAGAATAAGTTCATGACTAAAAAACATTTTATAATCGGTGGATTTTTTGTTTTACTCTTTGCATCACTGTCTTGCTTGGGGTTTGAGCAAGTAAATGCCGGTCATCGTGGTATTAAACTTGTTTGGGGTAAGGTTGTTTCTAACTCTTTACCTGAAGGATTATATTTTTATAATCCAATCAGCACAAACATTGTAACCATGGATACCAGATTACAAAAGAAAACCACTCAATTAGAAACATACACCAAAGATATTCAACAAACTACAATGTATATAACCGTAAACTACTTTGTTGATCCTAACAATGCACATATTTTATATCAACGCATCGGAACAAATTATAGCAACACATTGATAGAACCTGCCTTAATGAGTGCCGTAAAAGATGTGGTAGGTAAAGTTGAAGCAGATAAATTTATTAACAATCGTGAATTAGTTACCGAAGAAATTAAACAGAAATTATCTAAGGCTTTAGACGGTTCTCATGTTATAATTCAAAGTGTATCAATTGAAGATATTGCTTTCTCAGGTGCTTTTGAAGCTGCTATTGAAGCAAAACAAATTGCAACACAAGAAGCTATCAAATCTCAAAACGAAACAGTTCGTGTAGAAGAAGAAGGTAAACAACGCGTAATTAAAGCAAGAGCAGAATCTGATTCTAAAAAAGCTCAATCAGATGCAGATGCTTATGCAATTGAAGTTGAATCTAAAGCTAAGGCTGAAGCTATTCGCCAAATGGGTTTAGCAGAATCTGAAGCTATCAGAGAAAAATCTAAGGCATTAGCACAAAATGCAAATTTGGTTGAACTCACAAAAGCTGAACGTTGGAATGGTGCTTTACCACAAAATATTTATGGTTCAGGTCCTATTCCGTTTTTAGATATTTCTACAAAGAAATAATTACAACCAAAAAAGAGGAGATTAACTCCTCTTTTTTTTATAAAAAATTTACATTTTATCTAATAAACTACATTGTAATCTATATCTTTTAGAGGATTGTACAATGAAGAATTTAAATAAAGTGCAAATTGGCAGAAGTATGGTTGAAATGCTCGGTGTACTCGCTATTGTTGGTGTTTTATCTGTCGGTTCCATAGCCGGTTATTCTAAAGCTATGTTTAAATATAAAATGAACAAGTATGCCCTTTCCTACAATACACTGTTAAATGACTTATTAGATATCAAAAACAGCCTTGATACAAAGGGTGGAAAAAACGAAGGTGGAAATACAATCCATTATTATGGAAACTTTTTCAAAAAACTAAATAAAATACCGGAAGGATTTAAATATGTTAGCGATGAAGAATTAAAAGATATGTTTAACAATTCGGTACTTATATATCAATATTCTAAAATGAGCAGATATTCAAACCCGGAAGATTTTCCTGGTGGTATCAGAACCGAAATAAAAGCAAACAAAGAAGGACAAGCAATTTGTCATCAACTGTTAAACATTGCAAAAGAAAATAGTCAAAACCTTTCAAAAGCAATGATATATATAGATAAATCATCTTCAAAAGAAATTACTATTTTAGGCGATAAAAAATGCGTATCCGGTGCTAAATGTTTAAATAAACTGACTTTAGCCGATGTTGAAAACTTCTGTTATTCATGCAATAATCAGTCTTGTTATGTATACACTTTATGGCGTGGATAAGTTAATTTAATTCATATCTGCAAAACTTAAAGTATATAACTACTCTTTTACTTACATTAACAGATACAATTATGCCATTGTAAAACACTACAACGACAATTAGTGCATATGAATAGGCCAACATAACCCTTATTCATATATCTTATCATTTAACAACCAATACGCTTTTGTACGATAAACATGCTCATTGTCTTTTGCATAATCTAACGCAGTATATCCATCACTATCAACAACATTAACATCTGCACCATGATTGATTAAAACTTCTATAATTTCCGAGTTTTGGTTATTAACTGCTGCAAACATTAATGCTGTAACATCACCATCAGCTCTTGCATTAACATCTGCTCCGTACTTGATTAGAGTTTCTATTATTTCTGGATTTTGATTCTTAGTTGCTGCAACCATTAAAACTGTAACATCATCAGTTTTTGCATTCACATCTGCTCCGTGCTTGATTAGTGTTTCTATTATTTCTGGATTTTTATTATCTCTTGCTGCAATCATCAAAGATGTAAACCCATCTTCAGCTCTTGCATTAACATCTGCTCCGTGTTTGATTAATGCTTCTATTATTTTTGGATTTGAATTGTTAGCTGCTGCAAACATTAAAGGTGTCAACCCATCTTCAGCTCTTGCATTAACATCTGCTCCGTGTTTGATTAATGCTTCAATTATTTTTGGATTTTGATTCTTAGTTGCTGCAAACATTAATGCTGTAGAACCTTTATCAGCTCTTGCATTAACATCAGCTCCGTGTTTGATTAATGCTTCTATTACTTCAGAATTTTGATTCTTAGTTGCTGCAATCATCAAAGATGTAAACCCATCTTCAGCTCTTGCATTAACATTTGCTCCGTGTTTGATTAATGCTTCTATTATTTTTGGATTTGAATTGTTAGTTGCTGCAATCATCAAAGATGTAAACCCATCTCCAGCTCTTGCATTAACATCTGCTCCATGCTTGATTAATGTTTCTATTATTTCTGGATTTTGATTATTCATTGCTGCAAGCATTAATGCTGTAGAACCATTAGCAGATCTTGCATTAACATCTGCTCCATGCTTGATTAGGGTTTCTATTATTTCTGGATTTTTATTATCTCCTGCTGCAGCCATTAATGCTGTAGAACCATCATCAGCTATTGCATTAACATCTGCTCCATGCTTGATTAGGGTTTCTATTATTTCTGGATTTTGACTACCAACAGCTGCAAACATCAAAAGTGTTATACCACCTTCCACCTTTGCATTGATATCAGCAATATTTTGTATTTTATTTTCCAACATTTGTGGAGTTACTGATTGCCACAAAGCAGATAATGATTGAATATCTTCAGCATGTGCAACATATGAATTTATTGAAAAGAATAAAGATAATACAAAAATAAATTTCTTCATACTATGCCCCATAATATAATTTTTACTTACTGAAAATCTAAAACATTATCAATTTAAAATCAACTAAATAAATTTTTACTCAAACATAATTTTGAATTCTTTTTTAGGCAGATTAAAAACAATTACAAAAACTAAACATAAGAGCATTAACTTCCAGTTTGATAAACATTAAATAAAAAAGCAAAAAAAAACCTCAAGTAAAACTTGAGGCAATAACAAAGGAGGAGTGGGAAAGGATAGAGGATAGAAGAACTGGCGGCGACCGACTCTCCCGTGCCTTAAGACAAAGTACCATAGGCGCTAAAGGGTTTAACGACCGAGTTCGGAATGGGATCGGGTGGGACACCTTTG
>JBGVOY010000080.1:0-4494 GCA_045126755.1 Alphaproteobacteria bacterium
TAAGTCATTTCACTCTGATTCAATTTCATCGAAACTTGTGAGTTATTTTCTGGACCACTTGCTGAAATAACTGCCAAATTTTTGATACTACCTGCAAGAGATTTGAAAGTTTTAGATGACTTCTTTAAATTCTTAGGAAGAAAACTTCCACTTGAACAAGCATCTATCAAAAGTATTTTATGAGATTTTTCTGGCATTTTCTTTAAATAAGTTTCCAACAAAGCAAGTTCTTCTAAGGTGTTAGCACTTGCAACTTCTTCGGCATCACCTTCAAAAGCAGTGCATTTTAAGCCCATTTTTGAAGCAACTTCAACAGCATCTGTAAGATAATATTCACCGGCAGCATTTTCATTACCGATTTTAGAAAGAATATTAAAAAGCACTTTGCCGTCAAAAGCCATAAATCCGGAATTACAAAAATTTATAACCCTTTCTTCTTCGGTTGCGTCTTTATATTCAACGATTCCCACTAATTTATCACCATCCATTTTTAATCTGCCGTAACGAGCAGGATCTTGTGGTCTGAAACCTAAAACAACGACGGAATAACCCTCTCTGACTTTATTAACAGATTGTTCAAACGTTTCTTTTTTAATGATAGGAGTATCACCGAAAATAACCATAACAGGGCCGTCAAAATCTTTCAAAAGAGGGGCGGCACAATTAACGGCGTGACCTGTTCCGAGCTGTTTATCTTGCACACATGTTTTATAAGGCGCAACTTCATTTTTTACTATATCTCCATCAGGTGCAATAACAGTAACGATTTCATCAATTTTTAATGTTTCCAATGTTTCAATAATGTGTCTTATCATAGGTTTGCCGCATACAGGCATCATAACTTTAGGTAAATCAGACTTCATGCGAGTTCCTTTTCCGGCACCTAAAATAATTGCTGCAACTTTGTTGTTCATAAATTTTCTCCTTAAGTTTTAATTTTTTTTAATATCTGTATTATATAATACAAAATATATTTTATTTGTTAACATTAGGAATATCTTTATGAGAAAACTTTTTTTTGCAATTTGTTTCATTTGCTGTTTAGTTTCAAATGTTGCATACAGTGGCGTATCTCAGATGATGGATGCTGCAGAAAGTATGAAACAACCTAAAGAAATTGTTCTTCCTGCCGCTACGGGTATGCCAAACCCCGATAATTTAGAAGAGGTTATAAATTTTTTCAGAAAAAGGTTTCAGACCGTTAGTGTAAGCTCAGCTGAAGATTTGGGAGATTTAAATAAATCAAATACCATGGATGTTCAACATTCAAAAGAATATATTGATCAAATGCAAGAACAAAAAAAATCTACTTTTGAAAAAATCTATGATGAAGCAATGAGCCGAATTTCAGGCGAAACTCCCCAAAATCAGAATTCAGCGCCAACAGTTTTTTATACCGAAGCAACTCCCAAAAATACAGAAAGTGCCGAAGAAGTTTTTGCTCCTGATGTTCCGGTTATAAATGTAAATCTTCCGACCGGAAATCAAATTATTGCACCGGCTATGGAACATATTCCTTATATGCTCACAACCATAAACATACTGCCTACCGGACTTATTCAGATAGATGAAGAAATAACGGTTGTTGCAAACAAACAAAAACTTACTGACGGAATTGTTAAAATAATTCCCAAGTTTACAAAATCCAGAGCAAAAGTTAAGAAAAAACTGGATATAGAACTGTTAAATGTTTCAGTTAATCAAGAAAATATTCCTCATATTCTCGAAGAAATCGGTGATAAAATATATATAAAACCGCAACAAAAATATACTTTAGCCCCCGGAGTATACAATTATAAGTTCAGCTATCTGTTAGATAGAAAACTTTGGTATTATGATGATTTTACCGAATTTTACTGGGATATAACCGGCAGTTATTTAAATCTGGTTATAACATCGGCAAATGCCATTGTTTCAATACCTGACGGTAAAAAATTTATATCACAAAATGCCATCATCGGCAGAAAAGGCAAATTGTTTGATAACAGAGCCATTATTGCAAACTTGGATTCTAATGCTTTAGGCTTTGCATCGACAACGCCGTTATTGCCGGGAGAAGGTATGCATATTTTGGTATCACTTGATAAGAATACTTTTTTACCGCCTGATATAAATCGCAATTTTGTATGGTTTATAACAGATTACGGAGATATTTTGTTTTCTGTTGCCGGATTGTTGGCAATAATAATATCTTATGCTCTTTCTTGGAATTTTATCAAAAAGAATAAATCAAAAACAAATTATATAAAAACCAACGCTCCAATAATGCGCTATCTGTTAAAAAACACTTTTGATTCAAAATCGTTCGGTTCCTATTTGATAGAATTAAGAAGAAAACAATATATCGATATAGAAAAACAAGGCGAAACGATTATGTTGATAAAGAAGACGGATAATTTTTCAAAATTATCAAAATATGAGAAAAAAGCCCTGAATAACTTGTTTTTAGGTAAAGAGTCTGTTATAAGCGCTACTTCTCCTAATGTATTAAAATTCAAGAGAGCTTTTGCAATACTTGAAAAGGGAATAAAAAGTTCAATAAAAAAGATAACCTTAAAAATCAATATAGGCTATTTAGCCTTTAGTATAGGTATGCTTATTTTATCAATAATAGCCATATCTGCATTGGGTATCAATTCGTTACAAACATTTGCCGTTTTATTGTCGGCGTGTATGACTATATCTTTTTATACCTATATGATAAAACGCAAATTTTCATCAAAAATTTTAGGTTACATCATAAAATTTTTTGGTGCCGTATTTATTGTATTTTCTATTTTTCTTATGAGTGTATACATTCATTTAATAAGTGCTTTGTTTATTACGCTTTCTATTGTTGCCATATTTGAATATTCGTTATTGTTTAGCAAAAAAAGCGGTTTATTAAAAAACAAAATTAAAGAGTTTGAAAAATTAAAATCATACCTTACAAGTAATGTTTTAACTATTATAAACTCGCAAGAATTTGTTAATCAACAAGCCAATATCCACGCTTTGGAACTGGATAACTTGTATGAAAAGAACGAATATAACAAAAAATCTTACACATTAGATGTTATTAAACAGGTTGAAAATTTGATGGTATAATAAACATAATGCTTGATATTTTTAAATATCAGGCATTATATATATTTTATGAAGCGGGTATAATTCAATGGTAGAATGAGAGCTTCCCAAGCTTTTAATGCGGGTTCGATTCCCGTTACCCGCTCCAATAAATTTAACAAAATTTACTTTCAACATCTGATACAAGTATATTTTGCTTACGTTTAAAATTAACTAATATTGCAAAAAAACGTTTCCTCACATTAAAAAAACAAGGAGAATTAAAATGGCAGAATACACATCAAAACTTATAATTATCGGATCAGGACCTGCCGGATATACAGCCGGAATATACGCTGCCCGTGCCGGTTTAAATCCTGTTTTAATATCGGGAAATCAGATCGGAGGACAGCTTACAATGACATCAGCCATTGAAAACTTCCCCGGTTTTGCAAATCCGATTACCGGAAATGAATTGATGGAAAATATGCGTAGTCAGGCCCTAAATTCAGGTGTTAAGATTATTGAAGATAAAATAACCGAAGTAGATTTTGTTAATCGTCCTTTTGTATTAAGTTCCGAAAAAGGAAATTTATATACAGCCCAATCTGTCATAGTGGCAACCGGCTCTTCAGCGCGTTGGCTTGAGTTAGATTCTGAAAAGAAATATATCGGGTTTGGTATATCGGCTTGTGCAACCTGTGACGGATTTTTTTATAAAAACAAAACCGTTGCCGTCGTAGGCGGAGGTAATTCTGCCGCAGAAGAAGCTTTATACTTAACCAATTTTGCTTCAAAAGTTATTTTAATTCATCGCAGAGATACGTTGCGTGCAGATGCTGTGATGCAAAAAAAACTAAACGAAAACCATAAAATAAGCATTTTATGGAACAGTGTTCTGGAAGAAGTAATCGGAACGGAAAACCCGAAATCCGTTACGAAAATAAAAGTTAAAAACGTTAAAACAGATGATGTAGAAACTATCAATATTGATGGTATATTTATAGCAATCGGCCATAAACCGAACACCGAAATTTTTAGAGAATATCTCGAATTAGATGAAGTAGGGTATATTAAAACAAAACCTGACAGTTCACAGACAAATATTGCAGGAGTTTTTGCTGCCGGAGATGTTAAAGACCCTCGTTTCAGACAAGCGATAACCGCTGCCGGAAGCGGCGCAATGGCAGCAATGGAAGCTACAAAATATCTGTCTGAAATTTAAGATAGGTTAGCGTAAAACTTCGCTCCAAGTTATACTGAATTGAACTTCCCTTAACGGCATATTGAACACCTGTTTGCGAAAAATATTGCGTTGTATCTTTTGTTTTTGCATCAGGTGTTTGCGTCATACCTGCCATAAGAGTAACATTATCGGTCAATCCGTAATAAAAATTAGTTCAATTAAATAGAAAAGGCTCGCAAATTTACAAAAAACCTCTCCTATCT
>JBGVOY010000081.1:0-26259 GCA_045126755.1 Alphaproteobacteria bacterium
TTTCCTTCATACGGATAATAATCTATCAAATTATTATCAAAAGCAGTTTTAGCAACTGACGCAAATTGCTCAGAAAATTCGTTAAACGCACTTAAGATAATTTCTTTGGCTTCTTCTATGGTATATTTTTTGCTTTCTGTATCAAACGGATATGGCGCCAATCTATCAACGTAAGATATTTTGTTTTTTCCAAGTATTTTGGCTTTTAGCGCATAATATCGGTTTGATATAAAATTAAATTTTACCAAAGTTTCTACCAGATTATCCAAGTCTTCCTTGACAATATCGTTTGACAAGTTGGCCAAATGTTCGGGATAAGTATAATTGTGCCAATTTGCTTCTGTTTGACGGCTTTTGATTAAAGCGTTATATATCAGGGCAAATTTATCAATTCTACTTGCGAACCACTCCATGACTTTTTTTTGCGCAACATTTCGTATTGCTTCATCCTTACCGGTAAAAAGCTCGTAAACTTCTCCTTCGTTATATTCTTTTCCGTCGATGTTTACTTTTAGCTTGGCACAAGTTTCATTATATAACCTTATCCAGTAGGTTTCTAATGAACTCATATCGCTAAGAATCAGTTCTTGCTCCGGTTTTATGGTATGCGGTTTTAAACGCAAACATTTTTTTATCCAAGAAAGAACTCCCATATCATTTACATCATGAAAGTCATCTAATGTGAAATGTGTTCGTATTTCCAAGGGTAAAAACAATAATGTTTTTTTACACTCATCAGTCAAATCTGATATGTTTTGGAAAAATTTTCCATATTTCGGATTGTTGAGATGAGTCGAATTGAGCAAATATGCGTAGCTGTCAAGTTTGCAGATGTCTGCACTCAACTTTGCATATTCTTGAATACAAGGTAACAGAGTATTTTGGTTTTTCATCTGCAAAAGTTTACCCAAATATTTTGAGTTAAACTCTTTGCAACATTTTAAAACTCGTTTTCCTTCGGATATTGCATCATCTGATGAGGCAAATATTCCGGATAAATCCCAGTTTTTTTGCATAAGTTATTGCACGGCTTTTACGTGCTGGCTTTCTTTTAATAGTGATAATTATATTCAGGATAATGTTAAAGTAACAAAATTGTATGTTGATATTTTATATTTGTCAACGATTTTTACCGATACAAAAATAAAAACTCCCCGAAGGGAGTTTTTATAAATTTGTTTGAGTTAAATGCGGCCGACAATCAACATCAGAACTATGGATGCAAAAATTCCGGCAAAAACATCATCAAGCATTACGCCCCACGCATTTTTAATTTTTGTATCAGCCCATTTTACCGGTCCGGTTTTTACAATGTCAAAAAGTCTGAAAAAGGCGAAACCAAGTATGTATACCAACAATACTTTGGGCTGAAGATTATGTTGCAAATAATCGGCAACTAATACAAAACTCATTAACTGACCGGCTGTTTCATCTATTACAACTTTTGAAGGGTCTTTTTCATCAGAATTTTTTGTAAGTCTGTTTGTTGCCCATACACCAAGAAAAAATGCTATACAAGCCGCTATTACAATTCCGTTTAATCCGAAAAAGTATGCCATTAAAAAAGCTAAAGGGATTGTCGCAAAAGAACCGGCGGTTCCGGGGGCTTTGGGCGAAAGACCCGCACCAAAAAATGTGGCCAAAATTAAAGCAAGTTTGTTCATTGTTTGTTACCTTTCTTAAAAAATTAAACTTTTGCAGATTATAAAAGCATAAAATTAAATTGCAAACATAATTTTTTATCTTTATATTATGTGTCAATAAGGAGAAAAAATGGTAGAAGTTGTTACATTCGGATGTCGAATAAATACATTTGAATCTGAAATTTTAAAAGAAAAGTTTAAAGACAGAGATAATTTGATAATTGTCAATACTTGCGCTGTTACAGGTGAAGCTGAAAGGCAGTGTCGTCAAACAATCAGAAAATTAAAAAAGCAAAATCCTACAGCAAAACTTGTTGTTACAGGTTGTGCTGCTCAAGTTAATTCTTCCAAATTTGCCGATATGCCAGAAGTAGATTTGGTTTTGGGTAATAAAGAAAAAGCCGAAATGGAAAAATATATTGATAATATTGGTACAAAATCTGTTGTCGGTGATATTTTTGATTATGATGATTATGATAAGTATGTAATTACCGGTTTTGAAGGACGTCAACAGGCCTTTGTTCAAATTCAGCAAGGTTGCAACCACCGATGTACATATTGTATTATTCCGTATGCCAGAGGTAAAAACAGGTCAGTTGAAGAAGGTGTTATTATAAATCAAATAAAAACTCTGATAAAACAAGGATTTGAACAAATTTGCCTGACCGGTGTTGATGCGTGTTCATATAAGCCCTCTTTTAGCGGTTTGGTAAAAAATATATTAGAGCAAATTCCGGAACTTAAGCAACTTCATTTCGGTTCGCTTGATCCGGCTGCCGTTGATGATGAATTTGTTGCGTTGGTCGGTAAATATGAAAATATTTATCCGCATTTTCACTTATCGATACAATCCGGTGATAATCTGATTTTAAAACGAATGCTCAGAAGACACTCCAGAGAAGATGTTATAGCATTATGTGATAAATTAAGAAAAGCAAGACCGGAAACAACGTTCGGCGCAGATTTTATTTGTGGTTTTCCGACAGAAAGTATAGAAGCTTTTGAAAATACCTGTAAACTGGTTGATGAAGCAAAAATTGATAAACTTCACGTTTTTCCTTATTCGGAAAGAGAAGGGACACCGGCAGCAAAAATGCCTCAGGTTGAGGTTAGAGAACGCAGACGCAGAGCAAAAATTTTAAGAAGTTTAAGAGAGGATAATAATGGTTAGTTTTTTTCAAAAATTAGGATTAGGCTTGAAAAAGTCATCGGCAAAAATAACCGGCGGTATAAGTGATATTTTTACCAAAAAGAAAATAGATGCACAGACATTGGAAGAGTTGGAAGAGCTTTTAATAAGTGCTGACTTGGGAATAAAGGCTACAAACAAAATAATTGCCGAATTTGCAAAAATGAAAATGAATAAGGAAGTGAGTGTGGATGAAATTAAACAAGCTCTTGCTTTGCAAATTGAAAATATAATATCTCCGTTGGAGGCTGACTTTAGTGTAGAAACCAAAGAAAAACCTTATGTTATTTTAATGGTGGGAGTTAACGGAGCAGGTAAAACCACTACTATCGGTAAATTAGCCTCAAAATTAAAAGCGCAAGGAAAAAAGGTTTCGTTTATTGCTGCAGATACATTTAGAGCAGCCGCCGTAGAACAACTTAAAGTTTGGGGGGAACGCTCTGATATTCGCGTGTTTTCGGGTGAAAACGGATGTGATAGTGCAGGGCTTTGTTACGATGGCTTGAATGTTGCAATAAAAGAAAAAGATGATGTTGTCTTTATCGATACGGCCGGACGTTTACAAAATAAAAACGGTCTTATGGATGAATTGAAAAAAATTGTAAAAGTAATTAAAAAAATTATGCCTGAAGCACCACATTCTACATTGTTAACCATTGATGCAACTACAGGGCAAAATGCAATTTCACAGGTTGAGGTGTTTAATCAGATTGCATCTCTTAGCGGATTAGTGGTTACAAAACTTGACGGTTCGGCAAAAGGCGGAATTTTAGTTTCGGTTGCTCAAGAATTTAGTGTGCCGGTTTATTTTATCGGAGTGGGAGAAAAAATTGATGACTTAGATGTTTTTAAAGCAGGAGAATACTCAAAGAGTTTGTTAGGTTTATAGATTGTAAATTATTTGTTAATATTTTATTTAATTTCTTGAAAGTTTGCCTATAGACACTATTATCTAACTATCAAATTTATTTGATTTTTTTTAATATACAATTTAACAATACAGCTGTTTGTTTCTCAGATAGCCGTTTATATAAAGGGGTTAAATATGAAATTCAATAAAACTTTGCTTTTGGGTGCAACCGCGTTGGTTGGTATGCTCTGTGTATCCGATGTGATGGCCAGCGGTAATAACTATATTGAAAGCGGTACTCAAAATTATACTGAATCTGTGAAGGATTTAACTATTTTAGCAGCTGATGCAACAAGAGATAATAACCCAAGCTTTGGCGGTTATGTTTTTGTTAACAGGGGTGCAACATTAAATATAACAGGTTCAACTTATGAAAATATTACATTTGACGGTTATGGTGCTGTTGCTGCAACCAGAACTCCCAGTCAAGGATTGTTGGCAACGTTAAATGTAGACGGGACAACATTTAAAAACAATCATGCAAAATTAGACGGCGGCGCTATTGCAAACTATAACGCATTATCGGTTACAAATTCTGTTTTTGAAGGTAACACTGCCAATTTAGAATTAGAAAACGGAACATACTCAAAGGTTGTCGATTTGAATAACAGTATCGGTGGCGGTGCTATTGCTTTAGGTGCTGTGTCTGATTCTAAAATTGCTTCAATTACCAATACTAAATTTATTAACAACGTTTCAGGACATTCAGGCGGTGCAATCGGTACCAGAAAAGCGCAAAATGTCAGTGGATCACTAAATAATAATTCTGGTGCAAAATTAATAGTTTCTGCATATTTTGAAGGAAACCATGCTTACGAGAATGGCGGTGCATTTTATAATACGTTCTATGCCGGTGAAAATGGTGTAGAAGTTGAAGGTGAATTTGTCAAAAATACCGCAGGTGTAGCCGGCGGTGCAATTTACAACGATGGTGCAAAAGACTATTCAAAAAATGATGGCGGTAAAATGACCATCTCTGATTCTACTTTTACCGAAAATGAATCTGTTGTAGATGGTGGTGCTATTTTTAACACAGGTGATTTAACAATCAACTCTTCCGTATTTGATAAAAATGCAGCTTCAATAGAAGGTGAAGGCTATGGCGGTGCCATTTTTTCAAACGCCAGAGGTCTTAAGATAGATGGTACGGATTTTACAAATAATACTGCTTATTCCGGTGGCGCTATTTATGAATCGAGAAATTCTGTTTACAGCAGCGAAAACACTGATGGTATGGTTATTTCAGATGCTACATTTACAAACAACCATGCAGCTGCCGATGCCGGTGCTGTCGCTATTAGCAAAAAAGCAACAATTACTGATGCAGTGTTTACATCTAATACCGCAGGTTTGTCCGAAGGCGGAATAAGTGCCGCTTCAGATGCAAACGGCGGTGGTGCTGTTTATGTTATGCAATATGGTCAAGCAACTTTATCAAATGTTGAGTTTTATGATAATAAATCAGGTGCTCATGGTGGTGCAATCGGTGCAAGGCATAATAGTGCCGAGGGAGGTTTCTTATCTTTAACTAATGCAACATTTGATGGAAACAGTGCAGATAAAGGTGGAGCTATTGCAAGTATTTATGATGGTGTTATAAATATTGAAGGCGCTACTTTCACAAATAATACGGCAGATTCCGATGGCGGTGCTATTTATATCGGTGTTGATGACAACTTCGGTAGCACGGATGGAACGTCTACACCTTCAACAAATGGCGGTACTCTCAATTTCTCCGGCTTAAATACATTTAGCGGTAATAGTGACGCAAACGGGTTAAATGATATTTATAACAGCGGAAAAATTAACGTTTTGAGCGGCGCTGAGCTTCAACTTGACGGTGGTATCTCAGGTACCGGTTCTATTGAATTTGCTCAAGGTTCAAAGTTGCAGGTTAATGCTAACGAAACCTTTATATACAATGATGTTACCAATAACGGTGTTGAATTAAGTATGGTATTTAAAAATGCTTATACCGGTCCGTATGAAATGGTAAAAGGAACGGTTACCGGAGCATTTGGTGATGTCGAAAACTCTTTATACAACATTATTGAAACAGAAACATTGGGAACTTTCGAAATTTCTAAAAAATCTTCCGAAGAAATTGCTGAAAATACCGGAGCAACAGGCAATCAGGCAGAAGTTTTAAATGCTGTTTTGAGCGGAACATCGAAAAATGAAAACTTTAATGCTGCAGCAGATGCCGTTGTTGGTATGCTTCAAAATGAATCTACAAAAGCTGAAGGTTTGAAACAGTTAAGTGCAATGGGTATGGAAGATACTCCTATCTTAAGATCTTCACAAACTAACATTGTTAACCAAGTTTATGGTGTAATTTCTTCTCGTATGAGCGGCGGAAATATTAGTTTAGATGGTAAATCTTCAGGTGATGCTCTTGATAATTCGGCTATGTGGGCACAGGGCATGATTAACCATTCTAAATTAGACGGTCATTTTGATGCTGACACAAATGGTTTGGCACTCGGTTTTGAAAAATACTTAAATGATGATGTTAAACTTGGTGTAGCTTATGCTTTCGCTAAAACTGATATTGACAGCTCTAGCCGTGATACTCAGGTCAAAACACACAGCGCTATTGCATACGCTGAATATAAACCATCAAATTGGTTTGTAAACGGTATTTTGAGCTATAGCTTCTCAGATTATGAAGAAGATAAGTCTGTTGCCGGTGTAAATGCCGGAGCTGATTATGATGCTGATAATATTTCAGTTCAAGCTGTTGCCGGTTACGACTATGTTACCAATAATTCTATTGTAACACCGACATTAGGATTACGTTATATGAATGTTGATCGTGATGGCTATACTGATGCTTTAGGCGTGCGTGTTGACAGCACTGATATAGATGTTTTAACAGCTATCTTTGGTGTTAAATATGCAACAACTTATGTTGTAAATGAAATGACATTTATGCCTGAAGTTCGTGTTGGCGTAACTTATGACTTAATGCGTGATAATGACAGTGCTCTTGTAACATTGGCAAACGGTTCAGCTTACACTGTTAATGCAGGTAACTTAAAACGTTTTGGTTATGAGTTTGGTGCAGGTTTAACGACAGCTCTTAATGACAGAGTTGAAGTAGGTGTGGGTTATGAAGGTAAATTCCGTGAAGATTATCAAGATCATACCGGATTACTTAACTTAGAATATCACTTCTAATACCCAAATAAAAACAAAAAAACTCCGAGTATTAAACTCGGAGTTTTTTGTATACAGAAAACCCCCGGCTAGGCCGGAGGGTATCTTTTTAAGGATTTGAACATCCGGCTTGGTTATAAAGTCAGTCCGATAATGAGTCTTCAATATTTTCTACTAACACAAGCTGGTTTGTTTCATAAACTTGCATGGTTTCTGAGGCAACAAAATATTTATTGTCGATTACGTAGCCATGCATTTCTGTTTGTGATGCGTCTTTGCCGTTGGCAACTGCTTCATAGCAAGTCTTAACACAAGCGTCAGGGTGCTTCTTTTAGACAGCCTGAAAATAATTATTCTTTTCCATAATTGTAGATTTTATATTTTAAGATATATTACAAAAAATGTTTTTTAACAATATGTTTTTAAAAACAAACCTCCGAAAACGGAGGTTTGTGATTTAATTTGTCGGTATAAAACAACTTATTTATTATAAATATCTTGTTTGCTCATTTGTGCAAGTTGTTTTTGTTGATCCAAAACAGCTTTTAGCACAGTTACACGGTAATATTTCCTTGCTTGATTGTAAACTGTTTCACGAGAACCTTCAAACTTGCTTTCAACAATTTTTTGTAATTTTCTGTCAACCGTAGGCGAGGGCGATTTTATCATAATTTCGCCACCTCTTTGGTGTAATGGGTTTTGTTTATTTTTTTCAACATCGGCAAAATACATTTCTCTTATTGCTGAAACATCAAGCCCGTCATGTTTTTCAAGATAAGTCAGTATCGCCGGAAAGTTTTGAACATATTTTTCTTGGGTCCAAAACGCTGTTTCTCCGATTTCTGCTAACCAACGTACGCCTTTTGCAATTTTTTCTTTTTTAGTTTCAGATTCTTCGTTTTTAAGAAAAGCATGTTCAGCCATAAATAAGGCTAACTCTTCAACTTTTTTATCATCAACATTTGATGTGTCAGAAAGATATGCTCTTACAGATTTTTGTCGTTGTTCATAATCCAAAATTCCAAATCTGTCTGTTTTTAAAAGGTTAGGATATTCTTTTTGTATAATTTTTATAATGTCAGGATAGTTATCTTTAATGATTTTAACCTTATCATCAAGCCCGTCAAGAAACTTGTCTTCAGGTATATCTTTTCCGGCTTGGGCCAAAAAACGCATACCATGAAGGGTAGCAGTATCAGAATCTGATGAATTTGAAATTTTTAATTTATCAGCCACAAAGCGAGCCAACTCACCTGTTTGCGAATTTGTATTATTGTTTTTTTCAAGATGTTCAGGGATAGAAAGATTATATTCGGTTTTTAACATATCAACCATGGCTTCATACCGCTGGCTAATAAATGTTCCTAACTTAACAAATTCATCACGGTGAAAACTTCTTTGAAAATTATCCATTTAACTATCCTCCAATAAATTGATATTTATCGTATACTACAATATAAATTGCTTGATGTCAACAATAAATTGACAAAATGTACTCTAGTGTAAGGTAGTCGTTTTTGTGTGCTTTATTATTTTCGATAATTCAATTTTTAAAACGAAGAAAAGAACAAAATAAGAACAAAATATCTTGACAAGAAAATTTTTTTAGGCATAATAACAGTTATGAGAAATGTAAGTTTATTTTTGATGATTTTTCTTTGTTTTCCGGTGTATGCAACTGTTGATGTGCATTTTACACCGTCTTCAAAATGTGAAAATTTGATTGTAAATATGATAAATAATTCTAAAAAGACAATAGATGCAGCTGTTTATTCCATAAATAACAAACAAATTGTAGCTGCCTTAAAGAATGCACATGACAGGGGTGTTAAACTTCGGATTTTAACCGATAAATTACAAGCTTCATCAAAATATTCAAAAGTAAAAGATTTATATTTATACGGAGTTGGAATTAAGGTTAATAGCAAATACAAGATTGAGCATAACAAGTTTGCGGTTTTTGATGGTAATAAAGTTTCTACCGGTTCTTTTAATTGGACAAACAATGCCAGTAAATCTAATAGTGAGAATTGCTTGTTTGTATATAGGGATAAAAAAACAATTAAAGCTTATAAAAAAAGGTTTAATGAGTTATGGAAGATAAATTCGGCTGAAAAATCTGAAGCTTGGTTTGAAAAAAACAAAGTTTACAAAACAAAATAGTTTTTCAATTCGTAAATTTTGAAAAACTATTTTGAGCAATTAAAAGAGATGTCTGAATTTATCAGTTTAATTTTTTTTGAATGTTTATAATTTCTTGCTTATATTTCATTAACGCTTCAAAATTTTTTGGGGTCCAGTTTACAGAAGTATCGTTCAAATCAATCCATTTAAGTTCTTTTTGTTTAAGCGGCTCAACAACTTTTAGCAGTGATAAATCTGTAGGAACGCACACATACCAATGCAGTTTGTATTTATTGTTGCGAGTAGAGCCCAATTTTTTAATGACATCTACATTTAAATTAGTTTCTTCTTTAATTTCGCGATGAACGGCTGCATTTAATGTTTCTTCGGGTTCTACTTTTCCTCCCGGAACAACATATTGAGTGTCATCAGTGTTTATGATGGTGTTTTTTTGAGCTGTTTGAGCTAAAATTTTATCTTTAGTAATGATGACAGCACAAACAACATCTTGATTATTACCTTTTAGCCGGTTAATTATTTCCCATTGAATAAAGTCTTTTGTTTTTTGAATAATTCCCATGTTTAACTCCTCTGATTATGTGTTGTGAGCATTTATCCTAATTTATAACACGAAGATTTGTCATTTTCAAATTATTTGTTTATCATTAACAAGACATATTTTTAACCAAAGTGCGCATATCTTTGGTTAAAACGGATGTTAAATTGAATAGGGATATATTTTAATTATTGGATAAAGCGGTAAAAAAAGAGCTGACATTAACATTAAAAAGCCTGCTTAAATGATATAAAATATCGGGAGTTAGTTCTTTTTCTCCGGTTTCATATAGCTTTAAGTCTTGCGAGCTGATGTACAAATGATAAGCGGTTTCTTCTATACTAAAACCAAGTTCTTTACGTTTATTGGCAATAGCACATCCAATGCAATAGTTTTTGATGTTTGTATTTAATTCATCTAAAATTTTCATAATGTTTTGTGAATTGCTCATGTTATGCCTCTTAATCAAAAATAGCTAATATAATATATATTTACAACTTATAATATATAAAGTCAAGAGCTTTTTTATGTTAAGTTGATTTTTTTGCTAAAATTATTAAACTTGAAAAAAATAATACTTGAAATTAGAATTATAGTGCATCAATATTTTGACATAAGATATTCCTAATATATTGGAGAAACATTATGTCTATACAATTGCTAATAAAATTTTACAAAGTCAAAAAAACAGGTTTATCCATCAATAGCACAGATTCGTTTCTTCATATGCGCCTTTTTATTGGCGCATTTATTATATTATATGCTCTATTGTTCTCGCCTATAACAATGGCAAAAGAACAACCTAGTTTTGATTGTAACAAAGCTACTACTGAAGTTGAAAAGATTATATGTTCTGATGATGAGTTGGTAAGATTAGATGAAGACAATAATTGTAAAATTTATACTATTTTAAATTGTAAGAAAATTAATAACCAAATTGAAGATTTAACTTGTTCTGATAGTGAACTAATAAAGCTTTATAATGAGATGCAAGAAAAGTATTTTAAACTTTGTAAATCTTTGCCAAATAAAAATGAGCAAATGAAATTATACAAGGATCAAACGAAATGGTTGAATGAACAAGAAATGGCTGATTATATGAGTTTCGGAGCATACAATAGACGAATTTTTTATTTAAAAAAGGCTTATCAAGAAAAACTGAATGATTTAGAAAACTATAATAAATAATACTTGTAATTATGACTTTGCTATAGCAATATAAGTGTACGAAGTCTTTTTTTATGAGGATAAATTAAGAGATGAATAAAAAAATAATTATATTTATAAGTTTGATGGTAATGGGGTGTTCATATATCAATGCTATTCATAGTGCCTATGATGATAATCCTTATGGTCCGGTTGTTAATTGTGATGCAGATTTACCAATGGATGATTTGATTCAATGTGTCAAAGACCAATATGAAATGATGGATAAAATTTACATGACACCGATTCAACAACATGAAAGAAAATGGAGTAAAATCTATTCTGAAGGAGAATATAAAGCAAGCAAGCGCTTTTATTTTCCTGACACTTATGAAAATATTACATATACTACAGTTCCATCATTTAACAGCATCAAAGGCTGTTATAAAAAAGACAAATGCCACATGAGACTTCTCTATATCCAAGATGTCTCTTATGATGATTATAAAGGCAGGGGAATAGCAGTAGAGCATTCGGATAGTATTCTTACCCATGTTGTAAGATCTGATAAAAAATGTGAGTATAAAACAGGAATGGAGCGACTAAAAAACTGTAAAATCATGGGAGGAAGCGGTGTTGCAACACTAACATATCGTCATTTTACTCGTAGTTATAGAAACCTCAATAAAGATATCATATTTTTTGAAGATAATGGTATGAACATTTTTATAGGAAGCTTGGAATTTGTTCGTCTTTCCAACAAAAAAAACTTGGTTGGCATAAGGATTTTTGAGTTCCATCCATTTAATCCTGTAAAAGATGGATTCGTTTTAAATGGTAATGTTTATGAAAGAAAATCTCCTGGTGGCGGTATTGAAGGTATACATAAATATTTTATATCCGAACGTTTCTCTCCATATGCGGCTTTTACTGTTTGGGATATCAGAGATGAGGATATTCAAACAATATCTGATAGTTTTGCCCTTAGTTTAGATAAACGAGAAAATCCATCTAAACTGTACGTTAATACAGGAAATAAAGTTTATGAAGTATCTATTCCAAAAAGAAAGGAAAATTAGCATATTTGAATTTTCAAGTCTTTCAAAATCTGTTTTACTTTATTTGTAGGGATATATATTTAATTATTGGCTAAAGCGGTAAAAAAAGAGCTGACATTAACATTATCAACAATAGAGTGGTTTTTTATATCATAAGTTCTGATTTTCTTTATTTTTATTAGCCTTTGTTTCTAAATCTATATTATAATGGTTTGTTGCTTTAAAATCATTTGTTTATCACTAACAGGATACATTTTTTGCTAAACCGCCTAATGAGGTTTCTTTATAATCGTTTTGTAAGCTTACTCCGGTTTCATACATTGTTTTTATTATATTATCCAGACTAACCTTATATTCTCCGCTTCCTTGAAGAGCTAAACGGCAAGCATTAACCGCTTTTATTGCTGCCATGGCGTTACGCTCAATACATGGAATTTGAACCAGCCCTTTTATGGGGTCGCAAGTTAATCCTAAGTTATGTTCCATACCTATTTCAGCGGCATTTTCTATTTGATTGATATTTCCGCCCATAATTGCACATAATCCGGCGGCTGCCATAGAGCAGGCGACACCAACTTCTCCCTGACATCCGACTTCAGCACCGGAAATAGATGCGTTTGTTCGATATAATGAACAAATTGCAGCCGCTGTAGTCAAATAAATTATATCAGCTTGTTCGTTATAATATGCTTTTTTATGCGCAAAACGGTGATAATAGCGCATAACGGCAGGCATAATACCTGCAGAACCCATGGTCGGAGCCGTAACAATTTTACTGCCGGCAGCATTTTCTTCGGCAACTGCAAAGGCCCATAAATTTATCCAATCTATGATGTATAAAGCATCATCAAAGTTATTTTTAAATCTTTGTTGTAATTTTTCCAGCATTTCAGCCGCTCTGCGCCGAAGTTTAATACTTCCGGGTAAAACTCCCTTTTTGTTTAAACCGTCAGTAATGTTTTGTTGCATATTTTCGGAAATTTTACGAATATACGATTTAATTTCATCTTCGGAATATAGAGCCAATTCATTTTTTAAGACAATATCGCTGATAGAACAATTATTATTTTTGCATATATTTTTTAATTCATTAAATGAAGAAAATTGGTAAGGCACATTTAATGGTGGTCGTTCTATTTTATATGCCATTTCATCTTGTCGGGCAATCGTTCCGCCGCCTACAGAAAAATATATTTCTTCTAATAGGGGGGCGTTATTGTTGTCGAGTGCAACAAACTTTATGCCGTTGGAATGCTCTTTTAAAAAAGTCGTTTTTTCTAAAATAAAATTTGTATTAAAGTCAAACGGAATCTGTATTTTGCCACCAAGTAATAAAGTTTTTTTATCAATAATGTGGGCAATATAATTTTTTGATAAATCAATTTTATCGGCGGTAAAACCTAACAACCCGTAAGCAATGGCATTAAGTGTGCCGTGTCCGATACCTGTCAGCGCCAGTGAGCCGTATAAATATACTTTAACGTTACTGACATGAGAAATTTTATTTTCCAAGTTATCAATAAATCGTTTTGCGGCTTTCATCGGACCAACCGTATGAGAGCTTGATGGACCAATGCCGATAGCAAAAATTTCAGATAAACTATAATACATATCAATATCTCTTAAAAGCAGTGTTTTGTTATATTTTATATGTTAGTTATTTTTATTAAACTTTAGGTTAATATATTTTATTAAATTAGATTTTTTTTATTATTTTTGCAGGATTGCCCGCAATAACAACATTATCCGGAAAAGATTTTGTTACAACACTTCCGGCTCCAACCACAACATTATTGCCTAAGCTTATTCCGGGCAAAATTGTAACGTTCCCTCCAATCCATACGTTATTGCCGATAGTTACTTTTTGGGGTATTCCTATTCCTTTTTGACGTTCTTTAGGTGCTAACGGATGGGATATTGCAAATATGCAAGTTTTGGGACCAATCATACAATTATCGCCGATTTCAATCGGTGCTGCATCTAAAAAAACACAATCAAAATTGGCAAAAAAGTTTTCTCCGACAAATATTTGATATCCGTAATCACAATGAAAAGGGGGCTTAATAAGTATTTTTTTACCACATTTTCCGAACAGTTTTTTTAAAAGCGAATATCTTAAATCTAAATCATCTTCTGAAGAATGGTTATACTTCTCAGCCAATGTGCGAGCATATTTTTTATTTTCCATTAACTCGGTGTCTCCGCAATGGAAAAATTCGCCGGCAAGCATCTTTTCTTTTTCAGTTTTCATTTTGTTTTTCCTAATATTGTTCAACACAAGAGGGTATACCTTTTGCATTAAAAAAACATTAAATATTATTTTAATTTATTATATGTTTTCAGTTTGTCGGACGAGATGATTATCGGTTATTCAAAAAATATTTAACGATAAAAATAAATATATTTATTCAACTTGCATTGATCATACTAATAATGCAATTCCCGAGCAAAAGCTATAATCGCTGATGCCTTTTCTTTACAAGTAAAAAAACTATCTTTGTTTATAAACCATATCATCAACCTGATGTTTTTCTTGGGTAAGTTTCTTTCCTTCATCAGACGTAATAAATAAGTCTATAGTTTTAAATATTTCGTTAACTAACTTTTTAGTTATAGACTTATTCAAAAATACAGATAAAGGATATGCTTTGATTGCACCAATTTTAATACCTGTATTACCTATTGTGTAACTACGAGAAGAGGTGTATGTAAAATTAATTTTTCCTTCATGGCTTAATTTCTGAATAAACTGTCCATAACCAATATTTAAATTGCGTATTTTTTCAATTTTTTGGGATGGTAATGAAATAAGTTCTTGTAAATGCATATTTTCATATTCTTTTGGTTTAATAATAAATAAAGTAGCTAAACCTTCGGTTTCACAATTTATAAGTTCTACTCTTTTATCTTTAGCAATAAGTTTTCTAAACATTTCGGTAGAAGAAAATAAATTTCCTATAATGTCTTGAAACCCTTTTTTACCTAAAGATTTTAAGCAAATAAGCGCTGAAATAGCACCAGAAGCAGATCTTGTCAATTCAAGAGAAGTTTGAAATGGAGCAAAATTACCCCACACCAATTCTTCCAGTGGAATATTTTTTGATGGATTTAAGCTGAAATATTTATTTTTATCTTTTATCATAAATATACTGGAAGTATAAGGACAAAATCCGGTTTTGTGAAAATCTATACCTATAGAATCAGCATATTCTATTTCTGATATTTTATGAGAAAGTGAGCGAATTTTTTTCAAACTTTCTTTACTGAATTTGAGGGGATTTGTTTTAAAATCATAGTCCTTAAAAAATAACCATACCCATCCTAAAACAGCATCGACGTGAATATGTGGCTGATATTTTAAGTTATATTTACTAATAATTTTATTGTTTAAATTGTAAACTTGTTTAATAGGATCAACAGCAAACTCTACTGTATTGCAACCATTTATATTAAAACCTAAAAAAATCTTACCTTGTTCGATATTTTCACATATAATTTTCTCAGTTGCATCAAGATCTATCACTCCAAATTCATTGCAAGGAGCATCTATACAATTTTTAGAACCGATACCGAGCCACTGACAAACTTCATAATGGCAAGGATGTGCGGTTGCACTCGTAATCATAAAGCATTGCTGGTTATTAAGTCCATCACTCATATTTGAAGGAATAGCCTGATTTAATGCTATTTTAGTTGCGTATAAATTTGTTCCTTTTCCACCAAACGTAAACAATCCATAAGATTTTTTCCAATCCCAACCTATTAAATTACTTAAATATTTTCCAACTTCCAACTCGGCTGTCAACAAATGTCCTGAATAATGATCTTCGGCAAAATTCGGATTAAACATATTGGTATAAATACTTCCGGTGAGCGAGAGTAAGTTAACAGGAGGTATAACATTTATCATTGTTCCCGGATTGTTCCAATTAGGAATATTCTGAAAAAATGAAGCCACATAATTAAAAACATCTTTAGGTTCCATAGCATCTTCATTTAAGTGGCACTTTTCAAGATAATCTAAATATCTAAATTCTGTAGAACCTTTAAAAAAACAGCCGTTATAGTTACTATAAGGCTGAAGGGCTTTTTCAAAAATATTCATTAATTGTTTAACATATCCCGTATTTGATTTTTTATATGTTCCAAAATACTTTTTAATATTCATAATCTATCCCCTTTTTAAATACAAAATTAGGTTTTTTACTTTGTTTGTCAGCTAAGGTTTTTTCTTTATTATACAGAATATAATATTTTTTACTCAATTTCAAAAACTCTTCTGCGGATTTATAAATACTCTGATCTTTAGAAAAAAACAAAATATCCTGTTCTTCCTTAGGTAATTGTAAAATTTCATTAAACTGATATGCCAAATGCTTATGTATGCAAACAGGGTATTTTCTTTTATACATAAAAAGCCATTTAATAAAATGATTTCTGGTTTTATACAAATGATCTAAAATATCGGGATCTTTTTCTTTGGTTAACATCTCGACTCTTTTAGTATATCCGCTCAACCTTTTTCCCAATATATCCAGACGCTGTCTTCGCAGCTCCTCATCATAAAAAGGAAAAAACTCCTTTTCCACCCGTTCTTTTTCCGGAATTTTTCCAAATAATGGTACTCCATGCTGATATAAAGCGCCTATAATCATATCAACGCTATCATACGACGCCGTTTTTCCCATGTTTTCAACACGTGGAATTTCTGGACGCAAAATAGTGATATCAAACGAAATATCAGGATGATCGACATAAAACTCTATCCTATGAGCGATGTAATCATCAATAATAGTGGGTTGTTTATCCTTAAAATCAGGATTGCTATTATTTATAATATCTACAATTTGTTCATCCGGTATTTTGCCCATCTTATCTGTATAAACACAAATATCAATATCAGACACACCGTCTTTAAATCCACTGCCATATGTAGACGAACCATATATTTGAGCTGCCTGAATATCAAGGGATTTTAAATCTTCTTGTAAATATTTTTTTATATCTTCTAAAGCCTTTTGATAATTTTGCAAGAACATATTATTTGGCCTCCAAAATTATAAGCGGTACAGTCAACTCATCTTTAGTAAATCCGGCATGGTCTGCCTTAAGTTGCGAAAATACCTTTTCTTCTGTTGAATAGCGCAAAGATTTATTTCGTATACTTATAGCTACAAAATCCCCTATCATAGATGGAACCATCTCATGCATATTTCCGGAACCTAAAATTTCAGAAGATAAGAAATCATCTTTTGTGAACAAAACAAAATCGTCATTAAAATATTTGTGAAAGAGTTTTTTGAAAACATCACACTGATTAGGATTGATAAAAAATGTTACAAAACGGGCCTCAAGAGCGGGAGGTCGAACAAAAGTTTCACAAATATCTTGATAAGAATTTAAATATACCTCTTCAACATCAACAGCTCCATGATCTGCCGAAATAATAACGAGCGTATCTTCTATTTTTTCATTCATATCAATAATATTTTTCTCTATATCTTCCAAAATAGCTTTAATTTCTGGAGTTTTCGTTCCGTATTTGTGAGTAGAATGATCCGGTTCATTCCAATATGCAGAAATGATTTTTCTGTGTGAATTTTGCTTTGTGATTTGAATGATTTTTTCACACATCTCCTTAAAGCTATGTACTCCATTAGGATCAAAAGGAGGAAAAATTTTATGATAGATAACATCAGGCTGACTTTTGACAATTTTAGAATATATTGTTTCATAGTTTATGTGTTTGTTTAAGTTAAAATCTTCTACCGGCCTACCTGAATAAAATTCTGTATTTCTAAACAACTCTATAATCTTATTACATTGCGGAAAATAGCACATCCAACCAATCCAACCGGAATGAATTGGGGGCAAACCTGAATGAAAAGTTGTTGTCGCTGCTGCCGTTGTTGGTGGAAAAACAGAGCTTATATTTTTTAATATATGTTGATTCAAAAATGAATTTTCGGGCAAGTTATTTTTAAGGATTACTGTTCCCATACCATCAATAATCATTAAAACAACATTTTTGTAATTTTTATCTAATATTTTATCAAGCTCAGATAAAGTCGCATATTGTGACATTCCGCTAAAATGCTTCAAAACGGAATTACTGACTGATAAAATACTATTATTATAATCAATTTTTATTTGCGTCATTACAGCTTTCCTATATAGCTAAACGTATAATATGAATTAGAATTTGTCAAGAGGATTCTATGTTTGGATTAAAATCTTTGTCTGCTCAAAAGGTGGATAAAAAACAAGGAGTTAGATTAAAAAATCCAACTCCTCTCCAAATTGGTGATCCCAACGGGACTCGAACCCATGTTGCAAGAATGAAAATCTTGAGTCCTAACCACTAGACGATGGGACCGTCGTTTAAGACAAGAGCATATATATATGTATTTTTTTTTACTGTCAAGCACTTTTTTTTGTTTTTTTAAAAAAAATTAAAAAGTGAAATAAATTCTGCCTGTGTCATTGAAAATTTGTTTGCATCGTGTCTCAAAATCTGCCAATTTTGCATATTTTAAGCACTTTATGTTTCCTGTGCATGACTTCTTTCCGTAAAATCCGCTAATGCTTGATAGGTCATTATCAAAACCTTTGGCTATTTGATATAAATTCATGCAAACATCTAAATTCTTATCTTTCAAATAATAAATCAGCTCAATATATCCCGCTGTTCCTCTATACCAAATACTCATCTGATTATTAAACGAATCGTATTATTGCCAAGACACCAATCATTTCTACCATGGAGCGTCCTATTTGGCTTATTCTTATGTTTAATGTCCTCTAATCAGTATTTAATAAAGAAATATTCATAAAAGCGAGGATTATGCGCTAGCAAAAATATTTATACCTGTATGTATATTAAAAGAAAAATGATTAAAACAAAGTTATTTTTAGTATTTGACTATAATACAGGATAAATAAATTTATTTTTTATTCACGCTAGCTACGATTTTACTTACATGTACAAGTTTTATATTTTTATCTTTTAATGTTTCTAACCAATCTTTTAATGCTAAATATGTTTGACTTTTAGGATGACATATTGCTATGGCAAATCCTTTTTTTTCTGCTATTTTTTCCGCTTTTGCGAGTTGTCCTAAAATGTAATCGTAGTTATTTTCATTATCTAAAAAAACATCTCTTTGCGCAAAATCTATCGTGTTTTCCTGTGCTAATTCTTTACCTTTGGATGCTGAGCTTGTTTTTGAATCAAGAAAAAACATATTTTGTTGTTTTACAATATCCATTACATATCCTAAACGCTCTTTATCTTCTGTGAATTTGCTTCCCATGTGATTGTTTATGCCTTTTACATCAATGCCTTCAAATTTTTGAAGCATTTGATTAAACAGGGTTTCTATTTCTTCTTTATTCATATCGGTTTTTAATGTATCAGGAGCTAACGAAGCTTCTACTTTGGGTTCCATTGGAGCATGAATCATAACTTCATGACCTGAATTTTTTGCCATTAGTGCCAGATTTTTCAAATCATTTCCATAGGTCAAAAATGATGATGTAAGTTCGGCATTTAATGAAATTATATCAAGTGTTCGTTTTTTGTTGATTCCCATATCATCAACAACAATGGCAAGCATAGGAATTTCGGGCTCTTGATGATAAGTTATATCTTCTGTTGCGGTTTCTTTTATAGTTTCTTCTGTTGTTTGAGTGAGCAAATTTGTTTCTTCGGCTTGTGGTGTGCTGATAATTTCCGGTTCCGATATATCATCAGATTGCTCGTTTTGTTCTATCAATTTTTCTATTTCATCAATATTTTCATCTAAGTTATCAATGTTAAAATCAAGAGCATCTTGATCGGCAGCAAAATATTCATGATCAAAAATAAAATCGCCGATAGTATCTTTATTATCATCTGCTTGTGCTGATGTGTTTTTAATGTCTTCAGTAACGATAATAGCAGGGTGTGTAATAAAGTTTTTTGCCGGCAGATTTTGATATAAAATATAGCAAACTGTAATAATGGCAAAAAAAGTCAATAAAAGGGCTATCGCTTGATAAAACGATAACCCTAAAACAGTTTTTTTTGTTTTGTTTTTACTCAAATCAGTCTCTCTTACGAAGTGTTGGGAACGCAATTACATCTCTTATGGTTTCGGCACCGGTCAATAAAATTGCCAAACGGTCAATTCCCATTCCCATACCGCCTGACGGAGGAAAACCGTTTTCAAGAGCAGTAACAAAATCTTCATCAAGCATTTGTGCTTCATCATCACCGGCTTCACGGGCTTCGCATTGTGAATCAAAACGTTCTTTTTGCTCAAGCGGATTAGCAAGCTCCGAATATGCACAGCCCATTTCTGTACCTGCAACATAAGCATCAAAGTGTTCAACTAAACGAGGATTTGAACGATGAGTTTTTGCCAACGGAGAAATGTCTCTTGGCATATCCATAACCAAAATAGGATCAATAAGGTTTGGCTCAACTTTAACATCAAACACTTCTTGGACAACTTTACCCCAAGATGCACAACCAGAAGCATCAACACCGGCAGATTTTGCCATTGCAACAGCTTCTTCCAATGTGTTTGCTTCCATTAAGTTAATGCCGGCATACTCTTCAACCAATTCAACAATAGATTTGCGAGCAAACGGTTTACCTAAATCAATTTCTCTATCGCCAAACTTAATAACGGTTGTTCCTAATACTGATTTTGCAACATAGGCAATCAAATCAGGTATTAAATCAGCCATTGTGTTATAGTCGGCATAAGCTTGGTATGCTTCTAAAGCAGTAAATTCCGGATTGTGTTTTTTATCAATTCCTTCGTTTCTGAAATTTCGGCCAATTTCAAAAACCTTATCAAAGCCGCCTACAACAAGCCTTTTTAGGTAAAGCTCCGGTGCAATACGTAAATATAAATCTGCATCCAGTGAGTTGTGGTGTGTAACAAACGGCTTTGCATTTGCGCCACCCATAATCGGATGTAGCATAGGAGTTTCAACTTCTAAAAAGCCGTGTTCTTCAAAATAACGTCTGATGGCAGATGTTATTTGACAACGTTTTTTGAAAATTTCTTTGCTGTCATCATTCATAATAAAATCAACGTATCTTTGACGATAACGAGCTTCAACATCGGTTAAACCATGAAATTTTTCAGGTAATGGTTGTAAAGATTTTGAAATAATGTCAAACTTTTCGGCAGCAACCGAGAGCTCACCTCTGGGAGTGCGTCTGATGTAACCGCTGACACCGACAATATCACCGACATCAAGACATTTTAACAACTCTAAATCTTCTTCGTTTAAATGATTTTTATGGCAGAAAACCTGAATTTTACCGCTTTTATCTTTAAGATCTATAAACATACCGCTGTTTCTTACAGCCATGGCACGACCGGCAATGGTAACTCTGTCTTCAGTGTCTGTTCCGGTTTCAAGATTTTTATATTTTTCTTGTAAATCTGCGGCGTAAGCGTTAGGTTCAAACTTATAAGGATACGGATTGTAACCTCTTTCTTGTAAAGTTCTTAATTTTGCGAGTCTTGATTCGCGATGAATATTTGTTTCTATTGACATTTTTAAATCCATTAAATTTGTTATTCTACTTCTACGGGAGTATATACATCTTAATTTGTTTTTTCAACCCATATTTTACATACTGTCTAATAATTATATGTTTTATTTGGGGTAGAACAGCAAAAAACATGAAGCACATTTTAACAAATAGTGTAATATACTATTTTTCTAAAGCAATTAACGGAATTAGCATTTCTTCTTCACTTATTCCGGCGTGGTCGCCTTTGTTTTGTTTTTGAGGTCTTTCTCCGGTTGAATATTTTAAATTTTTGTTTCCGGTTGCAATTACAACATAATCGCCGATGAAATCAGGTATTTGTCGGTGCATTTTTCCACTGCCGAGTAAACCGCTTTGCATAAACTCTTGCTTGGTGTATATCTTAAATTCATCGGCAAAGTGTTTGTTAAATTCGGTTAAAAAAACGTTGTTCATGCCTTCTTTTATGTAGAAGGTAACAAGTCTGGCTTCTAATGCAGGTGGAATGCAAAATGTTTCGCATATTGAAGGAAAATCATTTAGTTGTATTTCTTCAACATCTGTTTGTCCGTGATCTGCCGAAATAATAACAATACTGTCTTCAAGTTTGGAATACATATGTTTTAAGGTGTTATCAAGATCTGATAATATGTTTTTTACGGCTTCATTATTGGTGCCATAAATGTGGGTGGTGTGGTCAGGTTCGTTCCAATATGCTGAAATAATTTTTTGATTATTACTGCTTTTTGTTGCCGACACTATTCTTTCGCACATTTCTTCAAACGAATTTACACCATCTGGTTCAATAGAAATCGGAAATATTTTATGGTATTCAACGTTTGGATTGTGCTTTGTTATTTTTTCATAAATTGTTTCGTATTTTATAATGTCTTCAACCGGAAAGGGTGTGTTGAGTTTTTCACCGGTATAGCAGTTTGTGTTTCTGAAATTTTCTACTATCTGATTATATTGAGGATAATAGCATGCCCACCCAATCCATCCGGTTTCCCATGGGGACATTGCAGAATGCCATGAAATTGTGGCTGCTGCCGTTGTCGGAGGAAAAACAGAATATATGGTTTGTTTAATGTTTTTTCTGATAAAACTTGTCGGCTTCATGTTTTTGTTTACAAGGTCTATACCCATACCATCTAAAATGAGCAAAATTACATTTTTTTTGTTTGATTTTAGTTTTTCATCTAAAAACGGATGTGTTTTATGATATGTTTGTATGCCGTAATGTTTTAAAATTGAATTACTTGCAGATAAAATGCTGTTGTTGTAGTCAAAGTCAAAAACGTTTTTCATAGTTATATCCAAAGAGTAATTAGCTAAGCATATACGAACGCTAACACGAAACAAACGTAATGTAAATATGAAAAACACTTTTATATCATAGGTCATATATAACTATATTTTTCTTGCATAAATAAAACTAAATTTGTTATATTAAAATAGGTTTTTATTGCTTTAAAAGGTATTAGATGAAAATAACGAATCAAAATGGTCGTTCTATGGTTGAAATGCTAGGCGTGTTAGCAATTATCGGTGTGTTAAGTGTCGGTAGTATTTTAGGTTATGCATCGGCTATGAAAAAATATCGGGTTAATAAACACGCAGAAATGTTTAATATGTTATTATCAAATGCATTGCAGATTTCAGGTTCAATAAAAGCATCTACCAATGGTTTTATATATTACAATTCTTTACTTAATAAAGCAAGGCTTTTGCCTGATGGTATTGTTTATAAAAATGAAAGATGGAGTGGTGGTAATAAAAACGGAACAAACGTTTATAATTCCGTAGATAAATTACAAGATAAGTTTGGCGGAAATATGACGTTTTTTTCTCGATACGGATATAATTATAACTTTGCTATTTCATATGAGTTGGCCAATACTGCAGATAGTGCGGATATGTGTCAAAATATAATTAACATAACTAAAGAACACGCATCAAATATTCAAAGACTTTTAAGAGAAGACGTTTCCGGTTCGTATTGGAAAAGTACATCAATTTGGTCGGATTGTAATGGTAATGATACTTGTTTTAAGCAATTAAGCGTATCAGATATTATAAATATGTGCCGCACAGATAAAGACAATAAGAGCGGAAGTTATTTGTTCTTTATTTTATGGTAGAAATCAAAAATATAAAATCCATAAATAAACGGCGGCAATAAGCACACTTACAAGCATCACGGGAATTGACCAAATTAAGAACCTGACAAACCCTATGGGGTGCCCTTCACGAGAGGCAAGACCTGCCACAATTACGTTTGCTGATGCCCCGATTAGTGTTCCGTTGCCACCAAAACAAGCACCAAGTGATAATGCCCACCACACAGGCATCATGGCTTCACGTCCGCCCATGGATGGTTCCATAGATTTTAACATCGGTATCATGGTTGCCACAAACGGAATGTTATCAATGGCACTGGATAAAACTGCCGATGATCCCAAAATTAAAAATACGGTTTTTTTAATGCTGCCTTCGGTTAAATCTATAAACCATTGTCCTAAAAGTTGTAATATACCCGTAATTTCAAGTGCATGCACCACCATAAAAAGCCCGCAGAAAAAGAAAATGGTTGTCCAATCTACAAGGTTGAAAATGTCTTCGGTTTTTTCATCTCTTTCATAATGTGTTTCGCCAAGCGTGTATAAAAGCAACAAAACAGCAGCTCCAAACAGGGCAATTACTCCGTTGGCAATATGGATATATTCGGCACTGATAAAGCCGGCAATGGTAAACGTTAGCACAGTTAAAGACTTATACAAAAGCACTTTATCGGTTATGCTCTCTTTTTCATTTATACGCATAATTGAAGCACGATTTCTATCTGTTGTTTTAAGGCTTTTGTGCCAAATTAAGACAAAGAAAGCAACTAAAACAAATATGCAAACAATAACAACCGGAGCAAGTGTTAGTAAGAAGTCTAAAAATGATAAATTTAAGGCAGAACCGATTAAAATGTTCGGAGGATCACCGATAAGAGTGGCTGTTCCGCCGATATTAGAGGCAAAAATTTCCAATATCAGATAAGGGAAGGGGTTGATACCAAGTTTTCTGGTAATTTGAAATGTAACGGGCACAATCAATAAAACAGTTGTAACATTGTCTAAAAATGCCGAGAAAAAAGCGGTTACAATGGCTAGCATTATCATAATTCCGACAGGATGTGCTTTTACTTTTTTTGCTCCCCATACAGCCACAAATTGAAACAAACCTGATTTTTCGGTAATGTTTACAATTACCATCATTCCCACTAAAAGAGAGATTGTGTTAAAATCTATACCGCTAAAGGCTTGTGCTTGAGTTAAAAGTCCCAAAAAAATCATTATGGTTGCGGTTAAAAGAGTTACCACCGCACGATTGATTTTTTCGGAAAATAAAATAAGGTAGCAAATTAAAACCAGAGTGCAAGCAACTGTTTTTGAATCAATTCCAAAAGATGAGTTTAATAATTCAAGCATAGTCCGAACCTTTTACATAAAGTGAGTAATATAAAGATAAATCATAGCCAATGTTACACTAACAAGCATCACGGGAATTGACCATATCAAAAACCTGATAAAACTGATTGCGTGTCCTTCACGGGTAGCAAAACCTGCAACAATTACGTTGGCAGAAGCTGCAATCAAAGAGCCGTTACCGCCAAAACAAGAACCAAGTGACAACGCCCACCATACCGGCATCATGGCTTCTCTTCCGCCCATAGACGGTTCCATTGTTTTGATAAGAGGTATCATGGTTGCTACAAACGGAATATTATCAATGGCAGTTGATACAATGGCAGATACCCAAAGCACCAAAAATGTGGCTTTTTTAATGCTTCCTTCGGTAATTTCAATAAACTTTTGCCCCAAAAGTTCTAAAACTCCGGCAACTTCCAAGCCGTAAACAATGGCAAACAATCCGCAGAAAAAGAAAATGGTTGTCCAATCTACAAGGCTGAAAGCATCTTCAACCTTTTGGTCACGTTCTTGATGTTTGTCGCCAAGTGTGTAAAGCATAAGCAAAAGTGCGGCACCAAAAAGAGCAATAGTTCCGTTGTTGATATGGATATATTCGGCACTGATAAAACCGATTATGGTAAGCGCTAAAACTCCAAGAGATTTATAAAGCAAGTTATAATTTGTAATGCTGTCTGTTTCATTAATTTTCATAATTTTTGCTTTGTCGGTTTGACTTGCGGTAAGTTTGCGGCCGAAAACAAAGTCAAAAACGGCAATTAAGACAACCATTGTAATAACAACAATTAAGGTAAGTTCTTTAACAAAATCCATAAACGAGAGGTTTAAGGCTGAGCCGATTAAAATGTTTGGAGGGTCGCCGATAAGAGTGGCAGTTCCGCCGATGTTGGAGGCAAAAATTTCTAAAATTAAAAACGGGTAGGGGTTTATTTTTAAATTTCGGGTAATTTGAAACGTTACCGGCACAATAAGTAAAACCGTTGTAACGTTATCTAAAAGGGCGGAAAATACGGCAGTAACAACAGAAAGCATAATAAGCAAACCTCTGGGAGATGCTTTTACAAGTTTTGCACTCTTAATTGCTACATATTGAAACATCCCTGATTTTTCGGTAATGCCGACAATAATCATCATTCCGATAAGAAGAGATATGGTATTAAAATCTATTCCGGCAAGAGCAGAACTTTGAGTTAAAATGCCGGTAAAAATCATCACCGAAGCACCGAGTAATGCTACAACCGCACGATTAAGTTTTTCAGTAAACAAAATTATGTAACTGATAACCAAAATAGAAGTTGCCAATATTTGCGGATTAAGTCCGAAAATGACTTGTGGCAAAATATGAGCGTCCATAAAAATCCTCCAAAAATATTTTCCGTTTCGTAATATATATGCGCTAATATTAAAAAACAAATAATATTTTGCTAAAGTTTTATAAATTGGTATGTGAAAAGAGTAAAATC
>JBGVOY010000082.1:0-21390 GCA_045126755.1 Alphaproteobacteria bacterium
ATTTTTCTCCTATTCAAACAGTATAAATAAGTTTTAAAAAGTTGCAATCAAAATTATGTTACGTGTTGATTTTTAATAAAACATTTTCAACAAAAAAAGCCCCCTCTTTACAAATTATAAAGAAGGGGCCGTAAGCTAGTAAAAACTATGCTTGTTCATCAGCTGTAGGCTGATTTTCAATCTGTGCATTTGCGACATCTTCACGTTGAGCCAAAATTTCTTTATCATTTTGAGCAGCAACACGCTTCAATGAACGCAATACTGTTCCGGTACCGGCAGGAATCAAACGTCCGACAATTACGTTTTCTTTCAAACCGTAAAGTTTATCAACTTTACCGGATACTGCAGCTTCCGTTAACACACGAGTTGTTTCTTGGAAGGATGCGGCAGAAATAAATGACTTGGTCTGTAATGATGCTTTGGTAATACCTAACAATACAGAATCCGCTTGTGCAGGAATACCGTTTTCTTTCATTACTTTTTCGTTTTCAAGTTCAAACACATCTCTGTCTACCTGTTCACCAACTAAGAAAGTTGTATCACCGGGAACAGTAATTTCAACCTTACGAAGCATTTGTGATACAATCACTTCAATATGTTTATCGTTAATTTTAACACCTTGTAAACGATATACGTCTTGAACTTCTTTTACCAAGTATTCAGCTAATTTCTCAACACCCAATACTCGTAAAATGTCATGTGGTGCAGGTGTTCCTTCAACAAGCAAATCACCCTTCTTAACAATATCACCATCTTGAACAACTAAGTGACGTCCCTTAGGAATTAAGTATTCAATAGGTTCACCTTCGTCCGGAACAACACTGATGCGTTGTTTTGCTTTATAATCTTTCCCAAACTCAACCATACCGTCAATATCAGATATAATAGCCTGATCTTTCGGACGACGAGCTTCAAAGAGTTCGGCAACTCGAGGCAAACCACCGGTAATATCTTTTGTTTTTGAGCTTTCTCTCGGAATACGAGCGATAACATCACCGACTTTAACCTCTGTTCCGTTATCAACCGTTAACACGGCATCAACAGACAGATAGTAACGAGCCTCTTTACCGTTTTCAAACTTAACTTGTTTACCTTTTGCATCTTTTAATACAATGCTTGGTTTTAATGCAGCATTAGCAGATACACCGGTACGCCAATCAATAACAACCTTAGATACGATACCTGTTGTTTCATCCATATTTTCTTTAACAGAAACATTGTTAATCAAGTCAACAAGTTGAGCAGAACCTGCTTTTTCCGAAATTACCGGAATAGTAAACGGATCCCATTCGGCAACTTTTTGACCTTTTTCAACTTCTGAACCTTCAGAAGCTAAAACCTTTGTTCCGTAAGGAATATGGTGACGTGATTTTTCACGGCCTTGAGCATCAACAATTACGATATCACAGTTACGTGATAATACAATCAAGTTACCTTCAGAATCGGTAATTGTATGTTTATTTTCAAGTTTTAATACACCGGCAAACGGAACTTCAACGCTTGATTGTTCGGCAGTTTTTGATGCCGCACCACCAATGTGGAAGGTTCTCATGGTTAACTGTGTACCCGGCTCACCGATTGATTGAGCAGCAATTACACCGACTGCCTCACCAACGTTAACAGGAGTTCCTCTTGCTAAGTCACGACCATAACAAGCGGCACAAACACCATGTTCGCAATCACATGTTAATACCGAACGTATTTTAACTTGTTCAACACCGGCTTTTTCAACTAATTCAGCATCGTTTTCATCAATGAGTTTGCCTTTTGGAATAATAACATCATCTGTTTCAGGATGAATAATATCTTCTTGAATTGTTCTTCCCAAAATTCTGTCACCGATAGAAACAATTACGTTACCGCCGTCAACAACAGGACGAACAATGATACCACGTTCTGTTCCGCAGTTTGTTTCAGTAATTACAACATCTTGAGCAACGTCAACCAAACGACGTGTCAAATAACCTGAACTTGCAGTCTTTAACGCAGTATCGGCCAAACCTTTACGAGCACCGTGAGTTGAGTTAAAGTATTCTGACACCGTCAAACCTTCTTTAAAGTTTGAAATAATCGGTTGTTCGATAATTTCGCCTGAAGGTTTTGCCATCAAACCACGCATACCGGCAAGCTGTCTCATTTGCGCAGCACTACCACGAGCACCGGAGTGAGCCATCATGTATACAGAGTTAATGTATCCTTTTTCGGTTTTAGAAATGTTTTTCATCATCTCATCAGCAATCTTATCCGTGCAAGCAGCCCAGATATCAACTACTTTGTTATATTTTTCACCTTTGGTGATTAAACCGTTTTGATATTGTTGTTCAAACTCTTTAACTTGAGCTTCCGTTTCTTCAATAAGGGTCTTTTTGGCATCAGGAACAATCAAATCGTCTTTACCGAACGAAATACCTGCTTTACAAGCATTTTGGAAACCTAACGCCATAATTTTATCAACCATAATACAGGTTTCTTTTTGACCGCAATGACGATATACAATATCAATTATTTCGGAAATTTCCTTTTTCTTCAATAATCTGTTTACGATTGAAAACGGAACATCCGGATGTTTTGGTAAAATGTCTGAAACAATGATACGACCCGGTGTTGTTTCAACCAAACCATACTTTGTTTCACCGTTGTCATCTACATATTCCAATCTGCATTTGATTTTTGCGTGTAAATCTACAACTTTAGCATCAAGTGCTAACATAACTTCATCTTTATCGGCAAAAATTGAGCCTTCACCAATTACGTCTTCAGCTTCGTAAGATAGGTAGTAAATACCTAATACCATATCTTGCGAAGGAACGATAATAGGTTTACCGGAAGCCGGTGATAAGATGTTGTTTGTTGACATCATCAATACACGTGCTTCTAATTGAGATTCAATAGAAAGCGGAACGTGAACAGCCATTTGGTCACCGTCGAAGTCGGCGTTAAATGCTGTACAAACAAGCGGGTGTAAGTGAATTGCTTTACCTTCAACCAAAACAGGTTCAAATGCCTGAATACCCAAACGGTGCAATGTAGGAGCACGGTTTAACAATACGGGATGTTCACGAATAACTTCTTCCAAAATATCCCATACTTCCGGACGCTCTTTTTCAACCATGCGTTTAGCTTGTTTAATAGTCGTTGCATGACCGTATAATTCTAATTTTGAATATACAAACGGCTTAAACAATTCCAATGCCATTTTCTTAGGCAAACCGCATTGTTGAAGTTTGAGTTCAGGACCAACCGTAATAACGGAACGACCTGAATAGTCAACACGTTTACCAAGCAAGTTCTGACGGAAACGACCTTGTTTACCTTTTAACATATCCGACAAAGATTTTAACGGACGTTTGCTTGTGCCTGTAATTGCACGAGCACGTCTGCCGTTATCAAACAATGCGTCAACAGATTCTTGAAGCATTCTCTTTTCGTTTCTGACGATAATATCGGGAGCATGTAATTCCAACAAACGTTTCAAACGATTGTTACGGTTAATTACACGACGATACAAATCGTTCAAATCAGATGTTGCAAAACGGCCACCGTCTAACGGAACCAACGGGCGTAATTCCGGCGGAATTACCGGTAGAACGGTTAATACCATCCATTCAGGCTTGGTGTTTGATTCAATAAATGATTCAACAATTTTCAAACGTTTTACAAGTTTTTTACGTTTTGCTTCTGAATTTGTTTCTTTTAAATCAGCACGCATAACGGCACGTTCTGTTTCCAAATCAATATTGGCTAAAATTTCACGAAGAGCTTCTGCACCGATACCTGCTCTGAAAGAATCTTCACCATATTTATCTAAAGCATCTAAATATTCATCTTCAGTTAAGAGCTGATTGATACTCAAATCTGTAAGACCGGGTTCAATCACAATGTATTTTTCAAAATACAATACACTCTCGAGCTGTTTCATCGGAATATCCGTAAGCATTGAGATACGGCTTGGAAGCGATTTCAAGAACCAAATATGTGCAACAGGAGCTGCCAATTCAATGTGGCCCATTCTTTCACGGCGAACTTTTGAAAGTGTAACTTCAACACCGCATTTTTCACAAACCACACCGCGATATTTCATTCTTTTATATTTTCCGCATAAACATTCATAGTCTTTTACAGGACCAAAAATGCGAGCGCAGAACAAACCGTCGCGTTCCGGCTTAAATGTGCGGTAGTTAATGGTTTCAGGCTTTTTAACTTCACCGTATGACCAAGAACGAATTTGTTCAGGAGAAGCAATAGAGATTTTGATTTCATCAAAAGACTCTTCAGCTACTTGCTGACCCATAAATTTCATTATATCATTCATATTTATATTACTCCTTATCCTTAAACTTCTTCGCTTAACATTTCAACATTCAAGCACAAAGACTTAATTTCTTTTACCAAAACGTTAAATGATTCAGGAACGCCGGTATCAAATGTATCTTCACCGCGAATGATTGCTTCATATACTTTTGTTCTTCCGTTCACATCGTCAGATTTAACGGTTAGCATTTCTTGTAATGTATACGCTGCACCGTATGCCTGTAATGCCCACACTTCCATTTCACCGAAACGTTGTCCGCCAAATTGAGCCTTACCGCCCAAAGGTTGTTGTGTAACAAGTGAGTATGGACCTACAGAACGAGCGTGCATTTTCTCATCAACGATGTGGTGAAGTTTAATCATATAGATAACACCAACGGTAACTTGTCTATCAAATTTTTCACCTGTACGACCATCATACAAATCAATTTGACCTGAAGTCGGTAAGCCTGCCATATCTAACATACGGTTAATATCATCGCCGTTTGCACCGTCAAATACCGGAGTTGCCATCGGAATACCATTTTTCAGATTAGAAACAAGCTCCATTTTTTCAGCTTCATCTAAGTTTTCGATTTCTGACTTATATTGTTTTTCGCCATAAATTTCTCTTAAACGTGCGTTCAATTCATCAATGGTCTTTTCACCTTTTTTGTATTGTTCACACAATTCGCCGAGTTGTTTTCCGAGTTCTTTAGCTGCCCAACCTAAGTGAGTTTCCAAAATTTGTCCCACGTTCATACGAGAAGGCACACCAAGCGGGTTTAACACGATATCAACCGGTGTTCCGTCTTCCATATAAGGCATATCTTGTAATGGCAATACGCGTGAAACGGTACCTTTGTTACCGTGACGACCGGCCATCTTATCACCTGTTTGCATTTTACGTTTGGTAGCGATAAATACTTTAACCATTTTCAAAACGCCGGGTAACAAATCATCGCCTCTTTGAACTTTTTCAACCTTATTTTCAAAGTGCTTATGAACTTTTGCTACACGTTCATCAAAAGCGGCTGTAAATTCTTCAATTTCAGTCATAACTTTTTCGTCTTTAACAACGATTTTACGCCATTGTGAAGACGCAAGAGTATTTAACATTTCTTCAGTTAATTTTGCCTTCTTATCAATGCCTTTAGGTGCATCAACAACTGTTTGACCGACAAGCATATCTTTTAATCTGGCATCAAAAGAACGACGAATAATTGCAATTTCATCATCACGTTCTTTTGCTAATTGTGAAATTTCTTGCTGTTCAATAGAAAGTGCACGTTCATCTTTTTCTACACCGCGACGTGAGAATACATGAACATCTACAACAACACCTTCAATACCAGGTTGAACTCTTAAGGATGTATCACGAACATCGCTTGCTTTTTCACCAAAGATGGCACGTAACAATTTTTCTTCAGGTGTAACCGGAGATTCACCTTTTGGTGTAACCTTACCGACTAAAATATCACCGGCCTTAACTTCGGCACCGACATAAACTATACCGGCTTCATCTAAGTTACGAAGAGCTTCTTCACCAACGTTTGGAATATCGCGAGTGATTTCTTCTTGTCCGAGCTTGGTATCACGAGCCATTACTTCAAATTCTTCAATGTGAAGTGAAGTTAACACGTCATCACGAGAAATTCTTTCAGATAACAAAATAGCATCCTCGTAGTTCAAACCGTTCCAAGGCATAAATGCAACCAAAAGGTTCTTACCTAAAGCCAATTCGCCCATATCCGTACAAGGACCATCGGCAATAATATCGCCGGCTTTAATTTTGTCGCCTACTTTAACGAGCGGAACTTGGTTAATGCAGGTATTTTGGTTTGAACGGTGGAATTTTTGTAAACGATAAATTTCAACACCTACGTTACTTGCATTTTTATCATCTGATCTGATAACGATTCTGTTTGCGTCAACGGAATCGACAACACCATCATATTTTGCCACCAATGTAGCACCGGAATCTTTTGCAACTGTTGCTTCAATACCCGTACCTACAAGCGGAGCTTCCGAACGCAACAACGGAACACCTTGGCGTTGCATGTTTGAACCCATCAATGCACGGTTAGCGTCATCGTTTTCCAAGAATGGAATAAGAGCTGTTGCAACAGAAACAAGTTGTTTCGGAGAAACGTCAATAAAGTTAATTTCTTTAGGTTCTGCAAAAACAACATCACCTGCTTTACGACAAGCAATCATATCATTTTCGAAATGACCGTCTTCTTTAACTTTTGCATTTGCTTCAGCAATAATTACTTTTGTTTCTTCATCAGCAGACAAGTAAACAACTTCGGAAGTTACAATACCGTCAACAACTTTACGATACGGACATTCAATAAATCCATACTTATTGATACGAGCATAAGTTGATAACGAGTTAATCAAACCGATGTTCGGACCTTCAGGAGTTTCAATCGGACAAATACGACCATAGTGTGTTGGATGCACGTCGCGAACTTCAAAGCCTGCTCTGTCACGAGATAAACCACCGGGACCCAATGCCGACAAACGACGTTTGTGCGTAATTTCTGACAACGGGTTGTTTTGATCCATAAATTGTGAAAGCTGTGAAGAACCGAAAAATTCTCTGATAACGGCAGCAATCGGTTTTGCATTAACCAAATCTTGAGGCTTAACATTATTAAGAACTTCTGCACTCATTTTTTCTCTGATAGCTCTTTCCATTCTTAATAAACCCATACGATATTGGTTTTCCATCAATTCACCGACAGAACGAACACGACGATTACCCAAGTGGTCAATATCATCAACTTCGCCTTTACCGTCACGAAGCTCAATCATATGTTTAACAACACGCAAGATATCATCTTTACGTAATGTGCGATATGTATCAGGAGCATCTTCAAACGGAATATCCATAGCCAAATTCATCTTCACACGACCAACCGAAGACAAGTCATAGCGTTCTTCATCAAAGAACAATGCTTTAAATAGTTGATATGAAGCATCTAATGTAGCAGGTTCACCGGGGCGCATAACACGATAAATATCGAGCAAAGCTTCCTCACGGCAGTGGTTCTTATCTGCCTCTAATGTATTACGGATATACGGACCGACATTAACACCGTCAATATGCAAGATACTCAATTCTTTAATTTTAGCTTCATTGATTTGAGCCAAAAGTTCTTCATTTAATTCGGCACCGGCATCAGCAATAACTTCGCCTGTTTTTTTAGCCACAAGAGCTTTTGCAAGATATTTTCCGTAAAGTTGCTCTTTAGAAACAACATAAAATTCTAAGCCCTCTTCAACTAATTTGCCGGCTGTTCTTAAAGTTAATTTTTTGCCTTGTTCCCAAACAACCTTACCTGTATTGGCATCGACCAAGTCAAAATCAAATTTTACACCTTTCATACGTTCAGGATTGAATTTTACTTTCCAATCTTTTTTATGAGAGATACATTCGTCAGCTTCATAGAAATAATTTAAAATTTCTTCCTTATCCATACCTTTAATTTCTTCGGCAGGAACTTTTTCACCGGCTTTAATACGATCTTCCGTTTCTTTAGAATACAAAGAATACAAAACAGATGTTACAGGCAATTTACGACGGCGGTCAATACGAGCATAAACCAAGTCTTTGGCATCAAACTCAAAATCAAGCCATGAGCCGCGATACGGAATAATACGTGCGGCAAACAAATATTTACCTGAAGACATTGTCTTACCTTTATCGTGATCAAAGAACACGCCTGGAGAACGGTGCATTTGCGACACAACCACACGTTCTGTTCCGTTAAAGATAAAGGTTCCCTTTTCGGTCATGAGCGGAATATCACCCATATAAACATCTTGCTCCTTAACATCATGAACCGACTTAGCACCGGTTGTTTCATCTATATCCCAAACAATTAAGCGTAAAGTTGCTTTAATGGGAGCTGCATAAGTTAAGTCGCGCTTTAAGCATTCATCAACGTCATATTTAGGCTCTTCGAGTTCATACTTTACAAACTCAAGCTCGCCATTACCGGAAAAATCTTTTATTGGGAAAATAGATTTGAATACTTCTTCCAAACCGAATTCGCAGTGTTGTCCGTAATTATCAACATTATTGATAAAGCTGGAATATGAACCGGTTTGCACCTCAATCAAACTTGGCATATCAATAACAGCATCAATTTTGCCAAAGTTCTTTCTTACACGTTTTTTGCTCGTATAAGTTTCTTTCATTTTGCTTTTATCCTTTTTTGGTTAAATCCGTAAATCAGAACATCAGCTCAAATTTTCGGGAGCTACCCGAAATAAAGCCAAAACCAACATACAGACAGTTAATATAAAAAACGTTTTCTCATACACGAATCGCCAGAACCACCAGGCATTGCGCCAAACTCAGGACCAATTCACCGAATAATTATTTAAATAAACTGGCAAAGTTTTACACTATTTATTATTAAAAATCAAGAAAAAAGTTAAAAAAAATGCGCTTGAAGTATTTAAACAATCTTTAGACAACGGAGCCAGTATCGAAACGGTAAACAAACTCGGGCAAGATGCTCTTATGGTGGCTCTTTCCGGCGATTCGTATGATGTTGCAAAACATATTTTAGAAACCCCCGAACTGGCAAATAAAATTGACTATAAGCGATATGATCAAAACTCTGTTTGTTTAAGCGACATTATTGAAGCAAAGTTACTGGAAAACCCAACTCCGGAATTAGTTTCCATAAAACGACAAGTTGATAAAAATCGTGAAGAACAAATTAAAGAAGAAGCAAGAGGCAAATCAAGAAGCAATACTTGTTGGGATATAATGAGTATGGTTGATAAAAGTGTTATTGAAAAGTAAACCCTTTGAAAAAATACTTATAGCATACTTATTGCTTCAGAATACACATATAAAAAAATCCGGTAACTTACAATTACCGGATTTTTATGATAAAAAGTTTACCTTTTCAAACTTTTTTTAACTTCACGCATAGCCTTCAACATTTGCACAGTTTTTTGCAGCGGCTTTAGCTTTTCCACAGACTGCCTTTCTCTTACATTACCGTTAGAATCCGTATACTCAACATGTTGCTCTCTGAGTTTTTCGCTTTTTTGAGATTGGCGCTCTGCAACTTTTTTCATTGCTAAATATTTTACCGTATCTTCTTTACCGTTAACTGCATGATAGATAAGATTACCGTTTTCATCATATTTATAATCCACAACCGTTTTATCTGCTCTGACCTCATGAGTAATTCGGCCATCAGAATCCCACTCTTTTTTAGCACCATTTGGTAATTTTTCGGTTTCTTTTTTTCCGTTATCATAAAAAGTTGTATACACCTCACCTATTTGGCTAGACTTAACTTTTCTCGTTTCACTATTATAATACTCGATCTTATCTCCGTTTTTGAACTCTTCGCTTTTTAATGTAACCCCATCTTCATAGTACGTTCTCAACACACCATCTTCTAGTTTTTCACTCATTCTGACTTTTGCATCTTTACGATCATAATAGCAAATTACATTACCGTTTGGAAATTCTTCACTTTGTACCGTAACACCATCTTCATAAAAATTTGTTTTATGTCCGTTTACTTTCTCACTCTTTTTTATTTTACCCTTTCTGCTTCTGTAATATTCTATCTCATCACCGTTTGCAAACTCTTCCTTTTGTAAATAATTAAATTCTGTCCCCGGAATAAGTCTTCCGCGTGAAGAAAATTTTCCGGAAAGCTTATAATGTCTGGTAACTTCATTCGGAATAACCTCTTTCATAATATGCGCTTCACTAAAAAAAACATCATATCTACGCTCTTCGCCATTAGGTAGTTTTTCATAATACATCAAACCATGTTCTTTAAAACGACGAACGGTTCCGTCTTTTCTTGTTTCTTCCGCCAGATAATATTCACCATTTTTATCTTTTAAGAACCCCAAAACATCTCCGTTAGGATAAAAAATTTCAAGACCATAATTACCGTACTCTACGCCATAACTTCCATCGGCATACATTTGTTTTACAACCGTTTTTCCGTCGACAACTTCCGTTTCTGTGCCGACAACATTAGGCATCGTTACCATTTTTAACTCCTTGATTTTATCTTTTTAAATTCTTTTTAACTTCACGCATAGCCTTCAACATTTGCACAGTTTTTTGCAGCGGATTTAGCTTTTCCACAGACTGCCTTTCTCTTACGTTACCGTTAGAATCCGTATACTCAACATGTTGCTCTCTGAGTTTTTCGCTTTTTTGAGATTGGCGCTCTGCAACCTTTTTCATTGCTAAATACTTTACCGTATCTTCTTTGCCGTTAACTGCATGATAGATAAGATTACCGTTTCTATCATATTTATAGTCTACAACCGTTTTATCTGCTCTGACCTCATAAGTAATGCGACCATCAGAATCCCACTTTCTCATCACACCACCGGGTAATTTTTCACTCGCCAGTTTACCGGAGTAATGCCAAGTACGCTCAGTTTGTTTATCCGGTGAAGTATAAGTTGCAACATTTCCGTTGCCATAATAGGTCATTATCGTACCATCTGCAAGACATTCTGCTGTTACCTTCTTATTTGAGGAATATTGTTTCCATGTTTTATCAGGAAATGTTTCTTTTACCAAATCTCCTTTTACGGAATATTCTCTTATTAAACCATTCGGAAATTTTTCTGAAGACAAATAGTGCTTTTCGGTTCCTGAGATAATACCTACTCCGTCCCTGCTAAATCTTGTACGTTCGCCCTTAACCCCATACTCTCTTTCGATTTCTCCCGGAATAATCTCTTTTTTAAGAAACCTCTTACCATTTACCACTTTCCAAGTGCGCTCCTCTCCTTTAGGAAGCTTCTCATATACCATATTTTCTTTAGAATCATATCTGCGAACTGTTTTATCTGCTAAAATTTCTTTAGACAGGTAATAATCATTATCATCTTTCTTTTCGAAAACTCTTACATCTTTACTCGGATAATGAATCTCAACAGTATAGCCGTTAATATCTACTCCATAACTTCCATCAGCATACATTTGCTTCACAACAGTTTTTCCGTCGACAATTTCCGTTTCTATGCCAACAACTTCCGGTATTTTTACCATATCACAAAACTCCGAACCTAAAAATTAGTCCAATATATTTTTACAATAACATATTTTCATATTTTGTCAACAGGTTAAAAACTAAATATTAACCCTCTTTACATAAAATTATCGGTATGAAGAACAAAATCAAATATAAAGCGCAAGATGACGTATTAAATGCAATAAAACAATGGGAAAACCATCTTGCAAACGAAAAACGCTTTTCTGTTCATACGGTAAGCGCATATATGCGTGATTTATCGTTTTTCATAAACTTTTTTGCCGATAAAGAAAATATTGTTAATTTAGATTTTTTAAGCAATCTTGATGTCCGAGATTTCAGAAATTTTATCAGCCACCGTGCAAGAAAGCATCTTGAAAAATCTTCACTTGCCAGAGAAATTTCAGCATTTAAGAATTTTTTCAAATGGTTAGATATTGCCCACATATTAAAAAACACTGCCATAAGTATAATTTCATCGCCCAAAGCCAACAAAGTTTTACCCAAAGCCGTTGACAGCGATGACACCATAGATATTATAAATGAGGCAAAAAAAATTGCCGCAAATGACTGGCAAGGTTTGCGAGATATGGCCGTATTCACACTTTTATACGGTTGCGGATTACGTATTTCCGAAGCCTTATCATTAAATTACGGCGATTTTATCAGCGCAGATAGTTTTTTGAAAATAAAAGGAAAAGGCAACAAAGAACGCATTGTTCCAATGTTGCCCGTTGTAAAAGAAAATATAAACGCATACATTAAGGCAATTAAGCAAAACTTTAATCATAATGATGCCTTATTTGTTGGTGCCCGCGGCGACAGATTGAGTCCCCGCATCATTCAAAGACAGTTGCAAAAAATAAGGAACCGGCTGGGCCTACCTGATAATGTGACGCCCCACGCCCTTAGGCATTCTTTTGCAACACATCTTTTGGCACAAGGGACTGACTTACGTTCAATTCAAGAACTGTTAGGTCATCAAACACTTGCAACAACCGAGCGTTATACTGATGTAAAACTTGAAACATTAAAAAGAGAATACGATAAAGCGTATAACTCTCAAAAATCATAAAGTAATAAAAAATGAGGCACAACACCTGTCGCACCTCATTAAAATCTATTATCAAAAAAGAACCTACTTTAACTTCTTTTCAACAAACTCTTCATGTTTTTTTGATTTTTTATCATATTTTTTCAAAACCAACTTTTCAGGATGAGTTCTTGGGTTCTTTTCAGCAAGATAAAATGTACCTGTGCCGGCACTGCTTTCTAATTTTACTTTTACTTTTATTGCTTTTGCCATTTTTCTTCTCTTTAAATAAAGTTACAAATTAAAACATTTAGGCGTTATATACCTTTTTTAATATCTGTTGTCAACAACAATTTTTATTTTTTTTCAACAAACAGATTTTTTTATTAAAGTTATTTGCGTAAGCATATTAAGTCTATCAAATTATAAAGCAGTAAATTTGCAAAAAAAATATGCAAAATTTAATTTTAACTTGCAAAAAAAAAATTAAACACGTTACAATTAGAACAATATTGCAATATTTTTGGAGTTTACTTGTTATGTTTAAGCCGATTTGTGCCGTTTCCGCACTTTGTTTGGTTGCTTTGCCATTAAAAGCAGCTGACAAATTTGATGCAACAAAAGATTTTGACACACCGTTTAAGTATGATGACTTAAACGTTTTAACCGATTATAACACCTCATTAACATTTGATGATACCGGAACGCCGTCTGACGTTGTTAAAGACTATAATATTTCTTATTCATATTTAGCTTTTAACAGCTCATATGCTGCCCACACTTCAGGTCGTTGTGTTGCTTGTTCAAGTTCTTGCACATCAGGTTCTGCATCTGTAGGAAGTGGTAAGTGCTATACTGGAACATCATCTTACTATCGTTGTTCTGACGGGCAATCGATAACCTGCTACAAAGATCTGCAAACCGTATATTCTTCTTGTTCTGCTGCCGGTTACCGTGATTCTGCAGGTAGTTACTGCAACTATACAACTCCAAAAATTTACACCGGAACATCTAATAGTGCCTGTGGTACCCAAAAAACGTGTTACTCAGGTGGTTTATCTTGCTCAAGTTCTTGCCCATCAGGTTCTGCATCTATAGGTAGTGGTAAGTGCTACACCGGAACAACATCTTACAGAAACTGTTCTTCTTGTAGCAGTACAACTTGTTACACAGGCTTGCAATCTGTATATTCTTCTTGCTCTGCTGCCGGTTACCGCGATTCTGCCGGTAGTTACTGCAACTATTCAGCTCCAATGATTTATACCGGAACCTCTAATGGTGAATGTCTCAACAAAAAAACTTGTTACTCAGGCGGAACAGCTTGTTCAAGTTCTTGTCCGTCAGGTTATTCATACACATCCATAGGATGCGGATACTGTTATACTGGCTCAAAATCTTACACTAACTGCTCATCTTGTGGCTCAACAACCTGCTACTCCAGAGGAACATGGTGTAACACTTCTACATACAAGTATACTTCTGCTCCTTATACTAACTCAGTTCTTTCCGGCTCTTCTTGTACCGGTTATGGCGGAACAAATGGGGGAGCTTGTTCAGGCTCATCTGCAACTCGTTACTCTAGTTATGCTTGTAAAACCAATTATTGCGGTTCTACTTGCGGAACAGCTTGCTCAAGTTCTTGCACATCAGGTTCTGCATCTATAGGTAGTGGTAAGTGCTATACAGGAACATCATCTTATACTAACTGTTCAAGCTGTAGCTCAACAACCTGCTATACAGGTTTACAAACCGTATATTCTTCTTGTTCTGCTGCCGGTTACCGCGATTCTGCAGGTAGTTACTGTGGATATTCATCACCAAAAATTTACACCGGAACATCTAATGGTGCCTGTGGTACCCAAAAAACCTGTTACTCAGGTGGTTCAGCTTGCTCAAGCTCTTGTCCATCAGGTTATTCATACACATCCATAGGAAGCGGATACTGTTATACAGGCTCAAAATCTTACATTAACTGCTCATCTTGTGGCTCAAAAACCTGTTACTCTAGAGGAACCGTATGTAGTTCTTCTACATATCCGTATACTTCTGCTCCATATACTAACTCACAACTTTCCGGTTCTTCTTGCACCGGTTACACAGGAACATCAGGTGGAGCTTGTTCAGGCTCATCTGCTACACGTTACTCAAGTTGGACTTGTAAAACCAATTATTGCGGTTCTACTTGCGGAACATCTTGTTCAAGCTCTTGTCCGTCAGGTTATTCTTCAACTGCACCTACAAGCTCGCAATGTGCTACCGGCTCAACCAGTTATACCAACTGTTCATCTTGTGGTTCCAAAACTTGCTATAAAGGTGTTACATCTTGTTCAAGTTCTTGTCCGTCAGGTTATTCATACACATCCATAGGAAGCGGATACTGTTATACTGGCTCAAAATCTTACACTAACTGCTCATCTTGTGGCTCAAAAACCTGTTACTCCAGAGGAACCGTATGTAGCTCTTCTACATATCCGTATACATCTGCTCCATACACCAATGCTCAACTTTCCGGTTCTTCTTGCACCGGTTACACAGGAACATCAGGTGGAGCTTGTTCAGGCACATCTGCAACTCGTTACTCAAGTTGGACTTGCAAATCAGGCTATTGTGGCTCGACTTGCGGAACATCTTGTTCAAGCTCTTGCCCGTCAGGTTATTCATATACTTCTGTAGGAAGCGGATACTGTTATACAGGCTCAAAATCTTACACTAACTGCTCATCTTGTGGCTCAAAAACCTGCTACTCTAGAGGAACTTGGTGTAACACTTCTACTTATAAGTATACCTCAGCTCCTACTAACGGAAAGCTTTCCGGTTCTTCTTGCACCGGTTACGGCGGAACAAATGGTGGAGCTTGTTCTGGCTCATCTGCTACACGTTATTCAAGCATTATATGTAACTCAGGTTACTGTTTGTCCGGATCTTCTTGTTATAAATATTATACTTCTTGTTCTGCTTACAGCTCTTCTTACAGAGCATCAGACGGAAAATGTGGTTCAACAAAAATTACAACTATAAGAAATTCTTCTTGCGGATATCATACTTGCTACTCAGGAGGTTATACCGTTTGTAGCTCCTCTACATATCCGTATTCTTCCGCACCTGCAAATGCAACACTTTCAGGTACTTATTGCACAGGTAGACGAGGAACAGTAGGAGGCTCTTGTTCGACAAGTTCTAACGCAACTTACTACTCAAGCTTTACCTGTAAATCAGGTTATATACAATCAGGTTCTAGTTGTGTTGCCGATTCTTCATCTACTGATACCGGTTCAAGCAGTGGAACAACATCTGGAGGAACAACATCTGGAGGAACCACATCAGGTGGTACCTCAGCCTACGATCAATGTAGATCAAATTGTGAAGGAACATTTAACTCCTGTATTGGTGGCGGATCTTATTATACATGTTCCGAAAACAGAGATTCGTGTCTAGCACGTTGCGATGCTACATATGGCGATGCATCTGATATATTTAAGACACCTGTTTTATTAGCAACAGCATCCGAAAAGCAGTGTTATAAAAAATATTTAGCAAACATTGATTTTGATGCAGACGATGATTTTGCTGTATATGGTATCATGTCATAATGCAAATTTCTAAAGAAGATAAATTATCTATCATAAAAGCAATGATGAAAAATAACAATACTTTATCACCATTGCTTTTTGATGATAATAAAGTTATGTTGCCACATATCAGAAAAAAAATATTAGATATGGTTGCTTTGATACAAAAACAACATTTATCATTTTTTCCTTATATAGAAGTTGAAGACGTATTTTTAAGCGGTAGTTTATGTAGTTACATTTATACACCTAAATCTGATATTGATTTATTTATTTTATTTAAAAATATATCTGATAACAATATACTGAAGTATTATTTTTTTTCCAAACTCAGCAACTATTTAAACCATATAATTAAACCCAAAATATATAATCATTCAGTTGATTTTGGTATCACATATCACGAAAGATACAATAATATAAACGACTATAATTTGTCTGGACATAATACTTATTCAGTATTAAACAATTGCTGGCATAAAGAACCAATAAGACAAAACTTTGATTTCACAGCAGAAGAACTATACATTGAGTATAGCAAATTCAGCGCAAAAATACACCAACTTGTAAAAGATTTACCTAAAATAAATAATGCATACTTAACCTATGACAGCGCTGTTGAATTATCGGAAAAGTTACTACAATTAAAGATGGATGCTTTTATTGCTAAAGACCAAGATGAAAAGCACGAATACAGTATGATTTATAACATATATCGCATATCAAAAAAATTTTGTTTACCACAACATTTTATGCAATATGCTGAAGAATCATACAGATACAATCTATCTCAAAGGAAACAATAATGTATGACAATTATCCTCTAATAAATGATTTAGCACAAATATTATTAACTCCACACCAACATCTTAGTGAAATAATATTTGATGAAAATAACTGTATACATAATATTGCTGCAAAATATCTTTTATCACAAGCAAATTTCATATTATTACAAACAGCATTAAATAAAATCAATAATATAGAAGTAACTGATATTTATCTTGTTGGAGATTATGCTGGATATTATTACAATAAATATTCTGAAATTGAGTGTATAATTGAATACCAAAATAATGGAGCATTAGACCTTTCCGATGATCCTGATAAATTAAATATATTTCTAAATAGCATTTACCGCGGTTCATTAAATAATTTTAACTTTGAATACAATGGAATAAAAGTTAATTTTACATTAACTACAAAAAATAACGATATATTTCCGAAATATTCGCTTTTACATAATAAGTGGATTGCTAAACCTGATAAAAATAGCCTAAAAGATATTGTACTACACGAAATACAAGAAGAGTATAATAATCGTTATTACGAAATAGAATCATATCTAGCATATAACGATATTAACGGTTTCTTTCAAACTCCTGAAGGATTAGAAGAATTACAAAGCTATCGAAAAAATATTTTTAAAAAATCTCAAACATCATGGAAAGAAAGTATAATATTTAAATTACTAAAACATTCTGGCGTTATACAGCGAATTGATGAATATTACTCAAACAACATAAATGCCTTTTTAAGTATAGAATAATATATATTTAAATTTACTTATCCTTTGTATAGATGCTGGTTACTCATCTTGGGATGATTGTATGACTGACTGTTAATAGCTACCAATCACAAAAAAGACGCCGCATGGCGTCTTTTTTTTATATTCAGATTTTTTAACTCTATTTCAATCTTTGTTCATACATTGCATATATCAAATTGTTCAATACTAAATAAAACAAACTTAATAAGCCTAAAAAACGCCACTCTCTCAAGTAGCGCTTTTTATTTTACCTAAAACAATTATTTATGCATCAAAATCTTAAGAATTTTCTCAAGTTCTTGTTTCATACTCTTCCTGTCAACCACCATATCAACCATACCGTGTTCTTTTAAATATTCGGCACGTTGAAAACCTTCCGGCAATTTTTCTCTGATTGTTTGTTCAATCACACGTTGACCGGCAAAGCCTATTAAACATCCCTTTTCAGCAATATTAACATCGCCAAGCATCGCAAACGAAGCCGAAACGCCTCCGGTCGTCGGATCAGCCATAATAGAAACAAAAGGAAGCCCCTTTTCTTTCAAACAGTTAACAGCCGCGGTTGTCCTAGCCATTTGCATTAAGGATAATATGCCTTCCTGCATACGCGCACCGCCGGATGATGCAACCGTAACAAGAGGAGCTTTGCGTTTAATAGCTAAATCAGCCGCCATAACAATTCCCTCGCCTACTGCTGTTCCCATAGAACCGCCCATAAACGAAAAATCCATAACCACAACAACCGACTCAACACCGCCTATTTTACCCAAAGCAACTTTAACGGCATCTTGACTGCCGGTATTTTTACGATATGTTTTAAGCCTGTCGGTATAACGTTGAGAATCCTTAAATTTCAGAGGATCATCCGGCAAAACAGGTAATTCAACCTCGGTATATTTTTCATCATCAAAGAGCATCTTCAAGCGCTTATCAACATACAAACGCAAGTGATGACCGCACGATGTGCATACATACATTGATTTTTTTAACTCTTTGGAAAAAAGCATCTGATTACAATTCGGACACTTTACCCACAAATTATCGGCAATCTCCTTCGGAGTCGTCTTCTGAATTTTAGGACGAACAATATCAGTTAGCCAATTCATATTTTTTCCTTATATTATTGATTCTTCTTAAAAGAAAACAAATTGGATAATTTTTCTTTTAAAGGAACTTTCGGAGCTTCCGGCTCCTTATTCTTTAAGTATTCAATATTTTCCTGCAAGTTTGAAACCGTTGCATGAAGTTTTTCATGCTCTTTGTTAAGAGCCTTATTGGTCTTTTTATGAACTTTCAACTGTGAACGCAAAGGTGCGTTTGCAACATATCCGTCTAATCGTCCTAATAAGTATCCGATAAAAAATAAGACCAATATCAGAACACTCAAAGAAATTGTAATATCCAAATTAAAGGGTTTTATCGTGAATGTAGCAAAATCGTTATTAACAACGGCAAAAACCACAACAAGCAAGACGAGTGGTATTTCAATTAAACTCTTAATAAAATTCATCTCTAAAACCCTTTCTATACCTACTTACATAAGCACTATTGATTTAACATTTCGTGCAATTCTTTACCGGTTTTAAAATGTGTAATATTGCGTTCAGCAACTTCAACTTTAGTTCCGGTACGAGGATTCTTTGCAACTCTCGGAGCACGTTTACGAACAGAAAATGCACCAAAACCGCGAAACTCAACTCTATCGCCTTTTGCAAGAGTTGAAATAATCTTGTTTAAGATAACATTTACAATTTTTTCCACATCTTTAAGCATAAGATTAGGATTCTTTGCTGCAATTTTTTCAATTAATTCAGATTTAGTCACTTTTACCTCTTTTTTAAATATGTTAATAAAAATTTCTTTTTGCAAAATACAGCTAATTTATTCCAATTTCCACTATTTTTTTTACTTTATACAGACATCAGGAGCTTTTAAATACAACGGCTTCGGAAAATCAGTCGTTTTATTTATGTATCGTTTTATTCCGGCAAGCGCCAATTTTTCTATATCTGTCTTTTGTTTTATTTTAATGCTGTGCAAGCTCAAACCGCTCGGTCTGCTCAAAAATCTTTCAACACCGTCGCCGGTAAGCGTTACCCTTTTCGAACTTAAAAAACTTATAATATCATCATAAAAAGCTGTTGAAGGCGGAATTATTTTTTTTAATGTTTTATCATAGTATTGCACATAAAAATCTTCACGTTTTGTTTCTATAATAACGGCATTAACCTCTGATAATTCATCAGGCGATATATCTTCCGCATAAGCTTCAAATGCGTTTACTCCCGTAACACAAACATCGGGACAAGCCAGCTTAAATGCTCGAGCCGCCGACACACTCGAACGCACCCCCGTAAAAGACCCCGGCCCCGTGCAAACCGTAATCAATGATAAATCTTTAAATGTAAGACTGTTTCTTTTAAGAATTTCATCAATTTTAACAATCAGCGTTTCGGCCTGACCGAAATCCATCTCTTGTTCAAATATATCAATCTTTTCAACATCCTTAAACAAGGCTATTGAACAAAAATTAACAGTTGTATCAAAAGCTAATGAAAACATTTTTATTCACACCCTCAAATTTAGATTGCGTATTTATGTTTATAATATACAATTTACAAACAAACAACTTTTTTTTATGCAAAGCAAAAAATGATGAACAATATTTTATTAAAAGAACTGCTTTATTTGAGCCTGATTATCGGAACAATCTTATTGTCATTGGCGGTTTCTTTCAGAGTAACCATATATCGCCTGCGCCAAAAAAACTACTTTTTAAACCGTGACCGAGAAAGGTATGCTGAAACAATGTATGCCTCAAAAGACGGCTATTTTGCCTTTGTTTATCCTGACGAACGCATAAAAGACCCCAGAAAAACCGTAAGAGAAAGATGCTCTCGCCGTTTAGCCGTTATGCTTAATTTAAAAAAAGGTGTCGATTCAACTTTTGAAGATATATTAAATGCCTTCTACAAAGAAGATGCAAAAAAAATAAACAAATACATAAAACTGATACAAGAAGAAGGGATTCCGTTTGAAGATACATTTACACTCAAAAATAATGCTCGCAAAATGAGTATTTACGGCGCAAGAATAAATGCTGCTGACGGTAATTTATATTGCGATATGCTTTGGTTTAGAGATTTAAGCGAAGAAATGCTTAAAATTGAAGAGTTAAATTCAGATAAAAACAAACTGGAAACCCAACTTCAAACATTACAAGATTTAATTGATAATCTGAACTATCCGGTCTGGTTTAGAAACGATTCGCTCAAAATTACAACCGTTAATAAAAAATTTTTGGAATATTCCGGTATAAAAAATAAAGAACAAATTATTAAAAGCAATTTTGAATTTGTGGGCATCGGCACCGAAAAAGATGATAATAAATCTGCTGACAGTCTTGCAAAAAAAGCAACTTTAACCAACAAAATTCAAAAACAAAACATAAATCTGGTTATAAACGGACAAGCTCGTAACTTTGAAATGATTGAAACGCCTTTTCATACCGAAGGAAATTTAAATAGCTTATCGACCGTCGGTTCTTTATACGATATGACCGAACTCGATAATGTTAAAAGAACATTCAAAACTCATCAAAGTGCACATCTTGAAGTGCTGTCGGCTTTAGGAACTGCTTTTGCAATTTTTGATACTTCTCAAAAACTCATTTACAGCAATAAATCTTTCTTAAATTTATGGGGATTAACACCCGAGTTTACCGATTCTAACCCGCTATACTCTGCATTTTTGGAAAAAATAAGAAGCTTAAGATTGTTGCCCGAAGTCAGTGATTTTAAAACCTACAAAGACAATGAAGTAAAATTGTTTAACAGTCTGATTGCTTCAAAAGAAGATTTGTTACACCTTCCCGACGGCAGAACAATAAAAAGAGTGGTC
>JBGVOY010000083.1:0-3935 GCA_045126755.1 Alphaproteobacteria bacterium
CTTAACAAAATTATCTGAGTTTGACCAAGCTATTGAAGTATACAAACAAATCTTCCAACATGAAGAAGGTAAGAAAAAATGGGATGCTCAACGTTCTATTAAGTTTGTAAATAAGCTTAAGCGTAAAAAAGCAATCGGAACGCTTCCTGATATTATGGCATCAGTCGAAGCAGATGATGAAGAAGTATAATAGTAACTATATAAACTGCCAGATAAAAATGGCAGTTTTTTATTTTTGAAAAGGAGTTTTAAATGTCGGTAAACCTTATTACCATAGAACCGTTAAATAATTTTTTATCCGGTTTTATACAAGCTATTCCCTGTTCTAATTCTCCTACATTAAGGTTTGCCAATAACGGAAAATTAAAAACAAAAAGTGTTCAACAGGTTGAACGCAGCAAAGAGTATATTGCAAAAGCAATGGTCGAGCGATATTTTGACCATAGGGTGAAAGCTTTTTTATTATCAGACAAGAGAGCTCCTTATTTTGAAAAAATCGGATACAGCGATTATATGGAGGATTGGGCTAAGAAACGCTTGAACAGCGGTGGTGATGTGTATGTGTTTTGTAAAACTAAAGTTCCTGACGAATTGGTTGAAGAAATTGAAATTATTCGAGATTTTTTGTATCACTCGGCTTTAAAGCGTGTTGAAGAAAAAATAGAATTGTTTAATAAAACTCAAAAAAAAGATAAAGAAATTACAATAAATTTGGATACATTAAAAACCACAAATGAATATTCTGATTTTGAAAGCTTGTTAAAGGCGGCTAAAAACGGTGATGTATATAAACATAAAGCTGCTGAATTTTTAAGAGAATCTGTTCAAGATACACAACAAGTTATGACATTCAAAAATGGTATGCGAATCGTTAAGCTTAATTCTAAAGTTGCTCTTAATTTTGAGGGAAAACAAATGTCGCATTGTGTTGCGGATGGCGAATACGATCAGGAAGGTAATAAACAGAAGATAGAAATATTTTCTTTGCGAGATGACAAAGGACGTCCGCACGTTACGATTGAGTTAAGGGACGGTACGCTGACACAATGCAAGGCCTATGATAATCAAAAGCCTAAGGACAGTTATTTACCTTATATCAGAGAGTTTGTGAAATTAAATGACTTGCCCATAGGGGCTGATATGAAATATTTAGGTATGTTTAAGCAGGATGGAAAATATTATACTTATGATAATTTACCTAAAGGATTTGTTTATAAGGGCGTTTTAGATTTATCCGGTTGCGATTTAAGAAAATTACCGAATATGTCGCATATCGAAGTAACAGGAAGTTTTGTTTGCGAAAATAATAAACTTACCAGTTTGGTTGGTGCTCCTCGTAAAGTAGGAGGAAATGTTTTTACCAGAAATAATCCGTTTAAAACCTTAAAGGGTTCACCTGAATATGTGGGCGGAGATTTTTATTGTACGTATGCGCAAATTGAAGATTTATCAGGCGCTCCTAAGGTGGTAGAGGGCGATTTTAATTGTATGGGAAATGAAATAACCTCATTAAGAGGCGCTCCGGAATATGTAGGCGGCAATTTTAATTGTTCTAATAATATGCTTGAGGATTTAGATAGCGCTCCTCGTGAAGTAGGCGGCAATTTTAAATGTTCACATAATAGCCTTGCCACGTTAAAAGGAGCTCCAAATAAGGTTGGTGGTGATTTTGACTGTTCACATAATAAACTGCACAGTTTAGAATATTTACCGGAAGAAATTGGCGGAGAAGTTATTTTTCATCATAACTTAATTATAGTTCAAAATGGTCAAGAGTATGATTTAAACAATTTCCCAAGAGATGTTAAAATTCTAGGCAATCTCGATTTATCGGGTATGGGACTTACTAAATTACCGGATTTGTCCGGAGTTGAAGTTGAAGGCGATTTTAATTGTTCTGGTAATATGCTCGAAAGCTTAGAAGGTGCGCCTGAAAAAGTAGGCGGTGATTTTAACTGTTCGAGAAATAAGCTCAATAGTATAATAGGCGCACCGAGAGAGATAGGCGGTGACTTTATTTTATCAAATAATAATATTGAAATATTGGGCGCATTACCTAAGGTAAAAGGCGTTATTCATTATGAAGCTAATCCGTTGGTCAGAGATATTCTGGAAAGTAAACGAGCCTCATACAGAGATATTGTTGCAAGAGCTATTATGGAAGAGAAAAGAGGAACTTTATCACATCTGGATTTAATTGATAATTTAATGATTGCCGAAAAATCAAGTGTGAGAAGGTTTAGTTTTGACGTTGCTCGAATAAGCCATGCAAAAGAAAGTAAATTGAAGTAATTGTTTGAAAATACTTTTTTATCTTGACATATATGGTTATTTTATTTTACTAATAAAAACCAAGTTAGTTTAAATCAGCGAAAGAAATATATGTCGATAAAATTTAGCATAAATGAAAAGGGGCGCTCAGGGGTGGACTTTGTGTGTGCGTTTTCCCTAATCGCTGTCGTTTTTTTATTGGTGTTTGTGGGAGCAAATAAATACAGAGTATACAAGCATTCCGGCGAATTTGAGTCATTATTTGACAATACATTGAGAGTATATTCTTATATTGGGGACCAAAATTCAGAAAATGTTGCCGGAATGTTTAATGTTTTTAAGTTAGTACCTGACGGAATCAAATATGATAAAAATGTTTTCAGCGATAATTTTGATTCTTCCATTACCGTAAAAAACAGAAGTATAAAACGTAAAGACGGCGAAACCGAATATGATTATTATATGTTCGTAAATTTCCACGACCCTTACATGGGGCTTATTCCATCAAAACCAAAAGTGTGTAATAACTTTTTAAAGGTTATTAGAAAGAACGCAGATAAAATAGAGTGGGTAGACATAAGACAAGGGGCGGCACTTTTAAATTTTAAAATGTTCGGAAAAGAATATTGCGAAGGCAGAAATTGTATCAACTCTATGACCAATAAAAATATAGAAGATATTTGTTATTATTGCACGTCAGATACCTATTGCAGTATATACATTCAGTTAAAGACAAAGCTGTTAGAAAAAAAGAAGAAAAAATCTTCTAAAAAGCAAGCTTCAAGATAAAAATTGATATGGTTGTAAAGAATGTTATGCGGATATAATTTTATATCCGCTTTTAACTTAAATTTAAACAGCATTATGTTTAATTGATGTTATGATTAAGTGGCTTAAAAATATATATGATGTTTATGGGAACCGGTCTATGCTTGTTATGACTGCATTCGGTTTTGCAAGCGGTTTCCCTTTTTTGTTGGTTTTTTCTACACTTAGTTTATGGCTTCATGATGTCGGTTTTTCGTTAATTGCAATCGGCGCTTTTTCTTTGGTAAAAATTCCATATTCTTTTAAGTGGCTTTGGGCGCCGTTTGTTGATGGTATCAAGTTGCCCTTTTTGTGGCGTATGGGCAGACGAAGAAGCTGGGCTTTTTTAATGCAATTTTTGGTTTTTGTTTCTGTTTTGCTGATGGCAAGTGTTAATCCTATGCAGAGTAAGAGCTTAATGCTTATATATGCTTTAACGGTAAGTTTTTCTTCTGCGACATTGGACATTGTTTTAGACGCATATAGAGTGGAGTGCTTTAGCAAAGAACCGCAAAAACAGGCTTCCGCTTCAGCAGTTTTTGTTTTAGGTTATAGGCTAGGGCTTATTTTTTCGGGTGCCGGTGCTTTATGGATGGCGGAATATATGTCATGGAACACTGTTTATGCCATAGTTTCATTAGGCTCAATTATCGGACTTATAACCATTTTATTGATAAAAGAGGCTGATACTGATTTTAAATACAGTGTTCAAAATAGCGAAAGATTAAGTTTGAAAAAGGTTTTGTATAACTCGGTTATTGTTCAGTTTAAAGATTTTTTGCAGAATAAAAATTGGTATTTGATTTTGTTTTTAATTTTTTTCTATCGTATGGGAGATGCTTATGTTGCGCCCATGT
>JBGVOY010000084.1:0-3888 GCA_045126755.1 Alphaproteobacteria bacterium
TTGAAATAAAAGGTCTAATTCTAATGAAAAAGTTTTTTACAATCAGAAAAGTTTTATCATTCTTTCTAATTCTTTCTGTTATATTTGCCGCATACAGTGCTTATTATAAAATCAAATATTGGGGATTTGGTATTGAACCGCAAGCATCGTCAGATGTTTGGGTAATAGATGCCCATATTTCTTTTACCGCCAACGGCGAACCTGTCAGGGTTTCTTTAGCTACCCCAAATATGGGTGAAGAATTTAAAATCTTGAATGAAGATATTGTCGCTAAAGGATATAAGGTAACTAACAACGATGAAGCAAAACGAATCGAGATAACTTCTTCTCCCAAAAAAGGAAAGCAAAATATTTATTACAGAGTTACTATTTATGATAATGAAGAAACAAGAGGAAAAATAAGAGACGAATCTAAACCTAAAGTTATTGCCCCTATTTATAATGAACAACAAAAAGAAATGGTTGATGAAATTTTACTGGCATCAAAGGCATTTGAAGGTAATCCGGTAAAACAAATAATAAGCATTTTTAATATGCAGCCTATGGACCCGACTGTCAGTGCTTTTTTACCTGTCAGAATAACCGAAAAAGAAATAGCTGAAAAAATTATTGATATTTTGGCCTATAAAGGTATCAGTGCCAGATTGGTAAGAGGCGTGCGTTTAGAAGAAGGTAAAAAAGAATCAAGCGCAGATTTGATGCTCGAAGCTCATGACGGATACAAGTGGAGAATCTATGACTTACATACAGCAAAAGCCGGACTTCCGAAAAATTTTGTAGTATTCCAACGTGGCGGTGTTTCTTTGCTTGATGTCAGCGGCGGAAGAAACTCTAAAGTAAAATTTTCGGTATTAAAATCCGTAACCCCGTCTATTAAAATGGCCGGACACAGAGCAAAAGTTTCAGACTATGCAAAAATTTATGCTTTTTCGATTTATAATTTACCGCTTTTAGCTCAAAACACTTTAAAATGGCTTATGGTATTTCCTTTAGGTATTTTAATTACCGTTATATTCAGAAATATTATCGGACTTAAAACCATGGGTACATTTACGCCTATGCTTATTGCAATGTCATTGGTTAAAACCGGCTTTATAACAGGGCTTATTTGTTTTGGCGTGATTATTTCCATCGGACTTTTGATAAGAACTTTATTATCAAAACTTAATCTGCTTTTAGTGCCCAGAATTTCGGCAGTTGTCGTATTTGTAATTTTGATTATGCAATATATGACCATTATCGGCTATCAAATAAATTGGGAAGTTGCATCTTCTGCCATTTTCTTTCCTATCATTATTACCGCTTGGATTATTGAAAGAGCTTCTATTATATGGGAAGAAGACGGAGCAAAAAATGCCACTGTGGAGATTTTTTATTCTATGGTAACGGCCGTTGCTACATATTTTGTTATAAGTAATGACTACATAAGACATATCACATTTGCCTTTAATGAAATAAATTTAGTTATTTTGTTTGTAGTTATGCTTTTGGGAACATATACCGGATATCGTTTAACCGAATTAAAAAGATTTACTCCGCTTGCAAGAGGATAAAATATGTTCAGTATTTTTAAAAATTATACTCGACCGTCCGTGTTAAAATCTAAAGGCATTTTAGGTATGAATGCCAGAAATTACGACATCATCGGCAAATGTAATAAAAGAAATTTATATCCGCTTGTTGATGACAAGGTTCAAACCAAAGTTTTGGCTTCAAAAGTTTGTATCAACACACCTGATTTAATCGGTATAATTGAATATCAGTATCAAGTTAAAAACCTGCTTTCCTATATCGAAAATCATCAACAATTTGTTATCAAACCGGCTCACGGAAGCGGCGGAAAAGGTGTTTTGGTTATAAAAGAATGGAATAACGAATTTTTTATTACAGCATCAGGTAAGACTTTAAGTTTCAAAGATGTCTATCAACACATATCAAATGTATTAAGCGGGCTGTTCAGTTTAGGCGGACAATATGATGTTGCCGTTATTGAAGAAATGGTAAACTTCAGCGATGTTTTCAGTAACTTTAGTTATCAAGGTGTGCCTGATGTCAGAATTATTGTCTATAAAGGTTATCCGGCAATGGCTATGATGCGTTTGGCTACGGCGCAATCAGGCGGACGAGCCAATTTGCATCAGGGAGCAGTAGGTGTCGGGCTTGACGTAAAAACCGGAAAAACCTTAAAAGCCGTTATGCACAATTTACCGATTACACATCATCCTGATACAAATGCTGACTTGATGGAATTGTCGGTTCCGTTCTGGAAAGACCATCTGATTATCGGAGCAAAAGCATTTGAAATGACCGGACTCGGTTACTTGGGAGCCGATATTGTTTTAGATAAAAATAAAGGTCCTATGATGTTAGAACTTAATGCCCGTCCCGGACTTGCCATTCAAATTGCCAACGGAAACGGTTTGCTAAATGCCATAAAGGAAATAGAAAAAACATATCCTAAAAATTTAAACGCCGAAGAAAGAATTGATTTTATCTTGAATAAATAAATTTTAACACCTAAATAAAATATAAATAAAAAACTCTAAATCCAGAAAGGGAAAATCATGACTGAATTGTTAAAAAAATCAGAAACAAAAGGCCTAGGAAAATCTGAAACAAAAAACATTGAAGCAAAAGAAACCAAACAACTCGAAATAAGCGAATCCAGAGCAAAGAAAATTAAACATTCTTACAATGTTGATGATGCAGAAAATTCTTTAGTATTAAAGCTTAAAGACGGAGATGTCGTAATTAAGATGTTTCCTGATGTTGCGCCAAATCATGTTGCTCGCATAAAAGAACTTGTTCGTCAAGGTTTTTACAACGGATTAAAATTCCACCGCGTAATTGAAGGATTTATGGCTCAAACCGGATGCCCTTTAGGAACAGGAACCGGTGGCAGCGGTAAAAAGCTTAAGGCCGAATTTAATACAAAAGAACATAAAAGAGGAACCGTATCTATGGCACGAGCTATGGACCCTGATTCTGCCGACAGCCAATTTTTTATTTGTTTTGCAGATGCGCCATGGCTTAACGGACAATATACCGTTTGGGGTGAAGTTGTATCCGGTATGGAATATGTCGATTTAATTAAAAAAGGCGGCGGTTACAACGGAATGGTCAGTAATCCGGATATTATCGTCAGCATGGATATAATTGCTGATTTATAAAAAGAAAAAGGGGAGTAAAAAAACTCCCCTTTTTTCTTAAAAAATACGCGGAACAATGTAGTCCGGAATTCCTCTGTCTTTGCCGTGAAGCCACATAGCGATATCTTTGTCACTAAAGCTGAGGCATCTTGTTTCGCGTCGCATCATTTCTTCTGCAACACCGCCATAGAATGTAAGACAGCTCTTGATACCATACTCGTTGGCACCTTTAATGTCGGTCCAAGGAGTATCTCCTACCATCAGAATCTGCGATTTTGGAACATCAAGTCCTATCATCTCGTGAACTTTCCTGTATATCTTTACATCAGGCTTGCCGAACACGATTGTTTCGCCGCCCATTGACTGATATACTTTGTTGATAGTTCCCTGACGAACAACGAATTGTCCACCCTCATTAGCCATCTCATCCGGATTGGCAATTACCATAGGCAACCTTAGTCTAGCCAATTCTTCAAGATACGGAATAAAGTCATCAACTGTGACTCTGTCTTCTGCTTGGCCGTTTGAGTTTATTATCTGCGGAACTCCGCAATAAACGAAATTGGCATCTTCAGGGTCATCGGTATATACATACTCTGAGCCTTTAAAAATGTCCGGAACTTTGTCTTCAAGTCTTTTGAAGTTTGCTGTTCCGAAAACGCAGAATTTTTTACCAGAAACGGCAAGTTCACCCTTTGATATTTCTTCAAACGCATACTGACCTGAAGTTATTACTTCG
>JBGVOY010000085.1:0-4373 GCA_045126755.1 Alphaproteobacteria bacterium
TTCTTTTGAATAATAGAGGCATATAAAAGATACAATAAAAAGGCTACAACCGATAAAACAATCCCTAAAGTCATTTTTTTCTCCTTTGAATTTTAAAACACTTCTATAGCAATATAAAATATTTTTTCTAACAATTCCTTAATTTTTTATTTGTATGCTAGCCTAAATATAAGGAGTAAAAATGTTAAACATAATATTTATATCGTTTTTTTTATCGGCATTTTTAAGTGCTTGTTTTCAAAGTTTGTTTATGAATAATTTTGAAATATGGTCATTGATGATAAACGAACTTTTTAATGCGTCAAAATCTGCTTTTACCATATCCATAAACTTAACCGGAATGCTTTGCCTCTGGCTCGGGCTGCTGAAAATTGCCGAAACTTCCGGTTTAACAAACATATTGGCAAAGGCTCTAAGACCATTATTTAAAAACATTATGCCCGAAGTACCGCAAAATCATCCGGCAATAGGCTCCATCGTAATGAATATGGCCGCAAATATGTTGGGACTTGATAATGCCGCTACTCCTATGGGGCTAAAAGCAATGGAACAACTGCAAGAAATAAACCCTGAAAAAGATACCGCAAGTAATGCGCAAATTATGTTTATGGTAATAAACGCCTCATCGGTTACCATTATTCCTATCAGCATTTTAATGTATCGTTCTGAGCTTGGATCAACAAATCCGAGTGCTGTTTTCATTCCTATATTGCTTGCAACATCCCTATCCACGTTGGCCGGATTTTTAAGTGTCGCATTTACACAAAAATTATCAATATTTAATCGTGTTGTGCTTGCTTATATTGGCGGATTTGCACTTTTTATTGTTTTGATTGCCTGTTATTTCAGTTCTTTACCGAATGATATGCGAATAACCGTTTCTTCTACCATAGGAAACTTTATTTTATTTTTTATAATCGCATTATTTATTACAGCCGGTGCCATCAAAAAAATAAACGTATATGAAACATTTATAAAAGGTGCAAAAGAAGGTTTTGATATTGCCGTAAAAATTATTCCGTATTTGGTTGCAATGTTAACTGCTATTGCCGCATTCAGAACATCCGGACTTATGCAATGTATAACTGACGGATTCGCATTTGTGTTAAATAGTTTAAACATCAATACCGAATTTGTTCCGGCTCTACCCACCGCCATAATGAAACCTTTATCCGGAAGCGGCGCCAGAGCTATGATGATTGAAACACTAAATACTTATGGCGCAGACAGTTTTCAGGGGTTTGTTGCATCTGTTATTCAGGGCTCAACCGAAACAACATTTTATGTATTGGCCGTATACTTTGGCGCAGTTAAAATAATCAAAACACGGTCTGCATTGCCTTGTGCCTTATTTGCCGACTTAATAGGTATAATATCGGCCATAATTTTATCATACATATTTTTTTAGAAAGGATATTTTATGAAAGCCTTATTGCAAAGAGTAAAAAAAGCCTCGGTTAGCGTAAACAATGAGCTTATATCATCTATAAATCAAGGACTTTTAATATTTTTAGGCGTCGAAAAATCTGATACGGAATTAAACGCCGATTATCTGGCGAAAAAAATTGCCAATTTAAGAATATTTGAGGACCAAAATCAAAAAATGAATTTATCTGTTCAAGATATTAAGGGTAAAATTTTGGTTGTATCGCAATTTACACTTGCCGGCGACACATCAAGAGGAAACCGCCCCGGATTTGATAATGCGGCTAAGCCCGAAATTGCAAACCGTCTTTATCAATATTTTTCAAACCAAGTAAGAAATTATGGTATAGAAGTCCAAAACGGCATATTTCAAGCCGATATGCAAGTAGAACTCATAAACGACGGCCCCGTTACATTTATGCTTGAAAAATAAAGCTTAATTAAGTGTTCGACCTAAGGTTGCGGTTTCTAATTTTTTTTGTTCTTTATGCTCAATTTTGCGAACAGCACCATCGCCTGCTTGCTCAATAAGTTTTGAAATTAAACGAGATGCAATATTTTGCTCATTTTCTTCAGCTCCGAATAAAACGAACCTGTTTTGATATTCACTGACAATTTCTTTTTCCAAACCGCTTATTTCCAGAACTAAAGCCATGTGCAAACGTTTATTGCTTGCATCTAATGCGTCAACCTTTGCCTTCAAGACCTTAGGTATAATCACATAATCGGCAATTTCGGCATCTTCGGTTAAATAAAAATACGGATTACCGTCAATGTGTTTTTTAAGCACATTTGCATATTTTGCCGACTTTGAACCATTAAAATATTCAAGCTGTTTAATATGAACCAATGACAAATTTTCCGGATTTGCAGGCTTAATATTTACTTCTTTTTGAACTTCCTGAACAATCTGTTCAACTTCTTCCTTTTGAACTTGGGGCGAAACCTGCTCTTGTTTTGAAAATTCGGCCATTACCGAGGTTATATTTGCCGATAAAATTTTACCGCTTACTTCAACACAAACATTTTCCTCATTATCTTCAAGCGTTTTAACCGATAATTCTTCAACATATTCATCAACCAAACGATATATCATCACATTAAAATCGTGGTCTGATAATTTTTTATCATTATCTTTAAATTGTTCAATTTTCTTAACTGCTACAAAAGTTGCTTTATCCGAAGCTCTGAGGCGCGTGCTTGACTTGCTTTCGCCATTCATAACTCTTTCACAAGCATCTGCCGAAATCCGAACATACTCATCTTGAGCCGATGCCAAACTGACATTTGCCGATAACAAAAGCACAAAAAGAAAAAAACGTATTATAACCATTGTTCCGAATTTTCAACCTTTTTAACAATTTCAACCCATTGTCCGATTTTATTGTTTTTATTGTCATAAAGAGTAGCAACATACTTAATCGCCGGAACGGTTTTAGATGGTGTATCAAACCAATCGGCAGTAGTTTCTAAATAGTAATCATTATTTTTTTCATCGTCCGTTACGGCAAATGTAAAAGATGACAATATTTTATTTTTTAACACAACCAAACCTTGTTTTGCGCCGCCGGGCAATTTATCATCTTTTAATTCCGTGGGTTTCAAATACAATAAAACATTAGGCTTTTGACTGTATATATCTGTTGTATTTTTAATAAAATCATTAAAAACTCGAGATGCGGCCAATTCATAAGCTCTTGGCATATCCGGAACAACCTGCAAAGGAGTATCGTTTATTTCTTTTTCGGCATTTTCAAAAGTTTTACATTCACCGCAACCGCAATTTAATGTTTGATTGTCAAGCGGACAATTTCTTTTATCTTCAGCTTTTACTTCAACTGTTATTCTGGGGTGTAAAATCGGGCGTGTATCTTCCTGAACATTTGAACATTTACAAGGATCTGTTTCAACTGCTTCGGGTTCATAAACTGCCGGTGTAACAACAACATTTTCCTGAGCATTGGCACATCCGCAATCGCATTGTTCATATTCATAGTCATATTCATTATTACATCCGCAACCCATATCATAATATGCACTGCAAGAAGCCAAAACCAAAACCACACCTGATAAAAGAACTTTTTTCAATGATTTTCTCCCTTTAATTTAACTTATTTTCCCCGATATTAAACAATTTTATTACAAAATGCAATTTATTTGTGAACCTAACACAAATATATGTTTGCTTTTTTTTGCAAAATATTATAACCTTGGCAAAAATTAACAGGAACTGATAAAATATGATTATAACATTTACGGTAATTTTAGCCGCCTTACTGGCTTTAATACGCCCCTTACAAAAAAATCCGTTTTTTATATTGCACTTTGCTTTCGTAATCGGAGCGGCGTGGTATACCGAAAACTATTTATTCAAGGCCCCTCTTTTTGCATATAAAACATTTATGCTTTTTGTTATTTATCATTTAGCATCCATAAATTTGGTTACTATTATTGCATACGGAGTTGATAAACGAGCCGCAAAAAAAGGTGCTTGGAGAGTTTCTGAAGCAAGACTTCATACATTGGAACTTTTAGGCGGTTGGGGTGGAGCATTTATTGCCCAGAAATTGTTCAGACACAAAACGAAAAAGAAAAGTTATCAAGCTATGTTTTGGCTTATGCTTGTTTTTCAAATTGCAATAATCTATTATATCTTAACTTTTTTAAAAATTATAAAATAAGGTAGCACAATGTCAAAACACGAACCTGTAGAATTAAAAATGAGTTTTCATGAACACTATAAAATTATGTGGCCTTTCGTAAAACCATATACATTCAGAGCTTTGCTTGCAATCTTAATCAGTATTCCGATTGGTGCATTAGATTCGGTTGTCGCACTGTCTTTAAAGCCGTATATGGATATTGTATTGGTTGATAAGTCTGCACAATCGCCTGCATATATTCCGTTTTTGATTATTGCCTTTACAACATTGCAAGGATGCTTAAAC
>JBGVOY010000086.1:0-7461 GCA_045126755.1 Alphaproteobacteria bacterium
ACGGAGGACAAATATTTCCGTTTCACGTATTGGTAAAATGGGCAAATAACTATTTAGCCGGAAAATATGATATTGATGGTAAAATTTTATATATTTCACGAGGAGCAGGTTATTGGGGACCTCCGATGAGATTATTTGCACCGTCTGATATTACGGTATTTAACTTCAAGGCAAAAAAATAATGTCTAAAAAAACTTTAATTATTGATTGCGACGGAGTTTTATATCCGGCCTCGGAACTTACTTTAAAAGATTTTGTTGAAGCTATGAAATCTACTTATCGTGAAGACTTAAAAGTAAGTTCTGAGGTTCAGGAACGTGTATCTAACGAAACATTAGCAAAAAAACATCTTGGAATGTTTAATTATATAAATGCCATCTGTAAAGAAACGGGATACAACTTTGATGAATTTTGCAACAAAATGTTTGATAGAGTAGATTATTCTAAAATCAGCAAAGATATTGCTTTATTTAATTTACTTTGTGCAGAAACCAAAAAGAACGATGTGCTTATTTTAACAAACAATCATATTGTTCATTTGAATAAAGTATTGCAGCAGCGTTTTGGTAAAAATATTTTTGAAATGCAAGAAGCAGGAATTAAATGTTTTGATATAAAATCAACAATGAAAAACGGTGTTTTTTATCCTAAACAAGACCCTAAAGCATTGACATTATTTGCTGACAGGTTAGGAGTAGCGGTTGAAGATTGTGTTTTAATTGATGACACCAAAAGAAATATTGATGCTGCTAAATCCGTTGGTATGCAAACTGTTTTAATTGACGATAACTTCACATTAAAACAGTATCTTGCTCAAACCCATCCTTCAAACACAATTATTAAAACGGGAAAAGAAAATGAATAGTGCCGAATTATTTTCTACAGGGCTGAAAATTGCTCAAACCTACGACGTTTCAACTAAAGAAAATTCTGTTGTGGTATACAGCATAAGTTTTCAGCCTACTGTTTCAAACAGAGAAAAAGCTTTTGCCTTTGTAAAAGAAAATCCCGAAAAAATGTTGATTGAACACACAGAATGCGGTGGTAAATTAGTTGAAATGGGTTTTGAATCGGCAAATATACTCCCATCGGAAGATTTGATGACAATATGGATGGAAGCATCCAGACGCTTTATCTGTTCTGCCAAGGGAGATATAACAGCTTTTGTTGAAAATGCTCATCCGCAAAGTGTTTTTATGAGTGTTGAACTGCCAAATATATTAAAAAACCCCAATATCGTAACTGTCAACGGTATAGATAAGCATACATTTGCAAACAGTTTGAAAAAATAAATATAAAGGCTCTCAAATCTAGAGAGCCTTATTTTTTAGTTTATTTCTGACATTCATTAAAATTTTACCTAAATGATTTTCTCCTACACCATTACACACACCCCAGAAAACATCATCCCAATCATTTCCTTCTTCCAAGACAGCATCTTCTGTTGCAAGCAATTTTTGTTTTAGAATGTCTGAATTAAAAAATTTTTGCCAAACCAAATCTTCCATTATACTTAACTTTATTTGTTCCCAATCTGAACGAAAACCGGAGTTATTTTCCCAAAAAGATTTTGTTTCATACGGACTCATTTTTGCAAAAGCCATTTGTTCGGTTTTATTTAAAAACTTTGCTGCCTGATATGCGTTTTCAACACAATCAAACTCAATACCATTATAAATAACTTTTACGATATGCTCATATTTTCCACCATCTTTTTTATAAGGATAAAAATTTGATAAAAATCGGGTTTCATCACTCATAAAATTTGTTATTTTTCCGCTCATTTTTTATTCTTTCCTGCCATCCTTTAGCAGCTCTGTTTACATAATCAAAATATTTATCTTTAACGGTCTTTGGTTCTGCCACTCGTCCACAAATTACCATTTTACCAGCATTTACTATTTCAGGAATTTCCCAAGCCTTATTTTCAAGTTTATAACGTGCCAAATCAGCAAAAAGTCTGGCTTCCATAAAATCTCCGAATGAAGAATTTCTAACACATGGTTCATCTTCAAATCTGGATAATAAGCGAGCAAATTGTTTTTTGTGTTCAGGTAAAATATAGCCTCTTGAATGCAATATATCTTCAAAAGAACTCCTTACAATCGGATTTTTCCATCCGCCACCGAAAAGCACAATATCTTTTTCAAGCTTAATATTTTCAGGAACCAAACTTAAAGTATATGCAGCAACATAAGCGGCAAAATATTCAAAGGTATAAACAACATCATTAAAATCATATTTTTTATGCTTAGCATAGGCAAATATTTTTCCTTTATGATAATATGCCGGATCACCTGATTTTGGTAATGGTTGTTCATAATATTTGCGACCAATATTAAACAATTCTTGTAAAAGAGCTTTGTTTAATTTACCCTTTTTTCCATACATTCCGTCTTCGTCAAAAGACTTATCGGTATGAGTTCTGATATAAGCATCAACATACTCATTAAAAGGTCCGGCATCGGCACCTATTTGAGCAACTCCATCAGTTATAATTGCAAAATTTGACGTATTACCACCATTATAATATATACCATCACCCTCACTTGCACTAATATGAGCATTATGAGGAGGAACAAGCGGAGCTCCATCAAAACCTGCCATAAGAGGGTCTGAACGAAAATCATAAACAACTTTGATAGATGTTATGTCTGCAAGCATTTGTCCCGAACCTATTTGCAATGTATAAGGCAATGTTCCGTCAAGCAAAGCTTTAGAAGGAGGGTTATGATCTAAGGTTTTACCATGAAACCCTATTGCATCAATTGTTGATTTATCAATTTGATAAACTTCACACATTTTATTTATACATTCACCAACTTGCAAAACGTATGTGTCATGAACAGATAAAAATTCAGGCAATTTTTCAATTTCAGCAGCTGTTTTATTAAAACACTTTTCTCTTAAATCATCAATTTTATTTTGCATATCTTTAGAATATGGCATCGAAAAAGTGCAAATATCATTCATTTTATCGCCGTCAAATTCAGTTAGGACCAAGTCTATTGCATCCATTGAATTTCCGGTCATATTTCCTATTATTCTATATTTCATTTTTTTTTCCTTTTACTTAATATACAAAAACACTCTTTATTTGCAATGATTTTTTACTTGCATTTTAATACATTTTCATCTACATTTTGAAACAATAAATTTTATAATTCTGCAGTATTATGAACGCTAAAAAATCTGAAAAAATCCAGCTGATTGCAGCAATCATGCACGGATACAACATCAGCATTGATGAAATTGAAGAAGCACTTGAAGTGTTTGAGGTAAAGAACCGAGCATTTGACTTGTTGTGCCACATCAACGGAGCTCCGAAACGAGTTCGTTTTGACTGCGGTAAACACTTCTCTCCGATAGGTATTTTCCCGTTTGAAGATGATGATTTTTACATTATCTTTAAGCACTTGGGAGAAGAAAGCAACCGCCATAACATTAACAACAAGCGCCTCCCTGTTCTTGAAGACCTTGCCCGAATTTGCGAGGTAAAAGAACAGCTGAACAAAAAGCTTAAAGAACTGAAAATGCCGGAAATCAGAGGAGAATACTTAGCTTTTACTCCTGTTTATCTCAAGGAAGACGACAACAGTTGGGTAGTTACATTTGAAGATGATAACCCTAAACTCGGTCGCAAAACTCACGGATACGACAAAGTAGCTAAAATTTGTTATTTCGGTCGTTGGGACTAATGTTTAAAAAAAAACGGTCAGCTAATCTGCTGACCGTTTTTTTGTTTTTAGAGTTTGGCTTAAAAGAGTTTGGCTTCAAACACGAAGAAGTGATTGGATATCGCGCTCCTTGCAACCCGATTGTTGTCGCATATTGCAAGCATTGAACGTCTAATTCCGGCCGGAAGATTTTTAATTTCCTCCTCACTTCTAAGGTGCATAAACCTCATTGCCTCTACAAGGAAAAGATTGCGAATCTTTGTGTATTCTCCCTTGCAGTAATACAAGTATGGTCTTGCCACATACGAATGCTCGATAAGACCAAACATTGTAATCACATCCTCAACCGAGCGCTCTTCAGAGTAGAACCAGTCATAAATTGCATCCGGACGAAGTGCAAAAATCTTTGCATAGTCAGTGTCAGGTGCATTTTTGAGCAAGCCCTTGCCGTAGTATTCGTAAACTCTGCTATAATTTTCAGCACCTTTTTTATAAGTGTTGATATAAACAGACGAACCTACTCCGAGATAAGCCGGAACCGCTACCTTAACCGTATACAAGTCCAGAGGGTTTCCGCATTCCCACATTCCGGTATTTTTGTCATAAGACAAGAGTTCTACCTTTTTCTTGTGAAAGTCTTTCTTCTTGCAGTTCGGATTTAAAAGATGATATACAGTCAATATATGTTCTCTGACTTCCTCAGCTGTCGGAGCGACATCCTGTCTGTATCCGCTCAAATCGACACCATACCCTGCGATATTACGCAAACGCCAGATATTGAGCTTAGGATTTATTCCGCCGAAAGTTTTAACAAGATAGTTCGGAATGTTTGGCATACCGGCAAACACAAACATTGTTTCGCCTGCTACCGGAGCCTTCCTTTCATAAAGGATATTACAATTTCTTGTAACATTCTTGGGCAGAATTTGCTCAAAGGCAGCATCAGATGGGTCTACTGTGCTTAACGCCTTGAAATGCAATAGATTTGCATTTGCAAAAACAAGCTCACAGTTGAACTTCTTCTCAATCGCGTAGATGAGGCTTATTCTTTTATTGTTCATAATAGATAAAATATTTAAGATAAAACATAAAAATCAAATTCAGACCTTTATATTAAATCTCACAACGCATTTTGTCAAGTTATTTTTATTGACTAAACTATGTTTTTTTATTATCTTTTCTTTTGCATTTAAGAATTATTATTTAATTTAAAATATTAAAAGTTATGGGAGATTATTTTACTTTAGAAGAACGGCAAAAGATTTTATCTTTTGTAAGTAATGGTTGCTTACAGCCATTAGATCTTACCATTTTGGGTGAGTGCTTTATTATTAAAAACGAATCGATTGAAGATGTTATTGCCTTTATAAAAAAGCGGCGACCATCAATAAGAGGTCAGATTGAGTTGATTAAACGAGGCGATATTGACCTTATCAATGCTTTTTATAAGTACCGCAATCAATTTAATGAAGAAGCTGTAAACTTTCTTTGTGAAAATTCTTGTGATGAAATTGTTATGTTGCAGCTTAGTAAAGGCTATTTACCCGAAAAAGCGCAAAATACCGTAGTTGATAAGCGAAATCATGATTTGATTATGACTTATCCTTTTTTTACATCTGAATATGCGCAAATAGCTGTCTTAAAACGCAACAATCAAGATGAAATAAAAAGGATGCTTTCAAGGGTATCTTTGAGCAATAATGCTCTCAAGTTATTTTTACAAATAGCAACAACAGAGCTGGTTTTACACTACATTTTGCATTCAAAAGAAGCTTTTTCTGATGTTAGAGCATTGTTTTCACGTGAAATCAAAGAGGAAATTTTAGCTTATCTTAACAAATTTAATCTTGGTAACGATGATGTAATTTTGTTTGAAAGAGGCTATTCAGATGAAATAAGCGTATACCTTAACTCAGCTCGTTTACATAATTTTTCCGAAAAAGGACAAACTATGTTTTTAGAGCGAGGCATTCATAACGAAATTATGAATTACATTGAGCGCAGACATAAATTTTCGGATAAAAATGCTATTTTGCTGATACAAAGAAAAAACAGAGAAGAAATTATGGCTTGTGTTTACAGACAGAAATTATCCGAAGATGCAACTCATGCTTTTGTTCAATGGGCCGACACTAAAGATTTGATTTGTTTTTTAAGAGACGGATATGGATACGATATGTCTGTTAAGACTCAAAATTTACTGCTTGAACGTGGTGTTCCTGAAGAAATTTTGGCTCATATTGCAAGAGTTTCAAAAGATGAATTGAAGGGCTTTTCAGGTGATGTTGTAATAAGTTTTTTGAAAACAAGAACTCCGAAAGAGCTTATTGCTTATATCAATAGGTTTGATATTGATAAAACGGAAGAAAGTATCATCATCAACAGAGGTATAACCGAAGTGATTGTGCAGTATATTAAAACGAAATACATCCACAATCCCGCTCTTATCATCAATCGAGGCAATAAACAAGAAGTCAGAGCCTTATTTGAGAGCTTAGGCGCCAATGTTGATTTACTTTTAGCACAAAATGCAAAAATCAATCAATTACTCAAAGAAGCTAAATAAAATTTACAAAAAAAGAGAGGCCTTAACAGCCTCTCTTTTAACTATGCTTAACTCTTTTTTGGTACCAACACCAACAGTAAACCTAATGATGCAACAACCTGAAAGCCGTAGATTCCGCTTCCCCATATGAACAAAAGGATTGCCATCAGAACAGGTATAAAAATAATCATTATTCTAATCACTTTTTCCAGTATCTTTTGGCTCCATCCTTCCATAGAAATAGCTATTGTAGCAATAAAAAGTATTATTCCTACTCCAATAAATGTTACTCCGCATGCCTGACCATCTACCTGGCCAAAACAGTAAATACTGTATGATACGATGGCTGCTGAGAGAAAGTAGCGAACATACTTTATCAATCCATGGTTTTCCTTAATGTTGTCCCAAAATGTAGTTACAAAAAAAGTAACTAAAGCAACAACGAACAATGCGCTCCATATTGGCGAAAGAAATGTTATTTCCATATTTTGTTTTTTTAAGTTACACAATTAACACTAACAGTTTACTTACTTCACACTGATTATAGGAAGTGCATTATCTGCACCACTCATAATTGTGTGAGGCATCTGACCGTCCCACTTCTGAAGAGCCTTCATAGCCTCATATTTTATAATAAGAGGGTTTGAAATTGCCTTAGACATTTCTTTGGCAACCTGAGGCTCAACCATTGCCTTTGCAAGCATTTGCTCTGCCTCAAGACGTGCAATCTCTGTCTGGACTTTAGCTTTTTCGAGTTTTACCTCTGTGCTGAGCTTATCCAAAACAGCCTCTTCATATTGAGGATCAAAAGTATAAGACTTCAAGTTGACGTCCCTAATAAGAAGATAATTGTCTTCAGAGAGCTTATCGGCAAGAATATATTCTATTGCATCAGTAACCATCTGTTTATCGGTTACCAAAATCCAAATATCATTCTTTCCGATTGCATCCTGCAAAGCAGACTCGACTTTTGGTGTGAGAATGCTGGCAACATAGTTGCTCATATCATACTCCTGTACCATAGCCGGCAGATTAACATCGTTTACCTGATATGTGATAGCTGCATCAAGATAAACCATCTGGAGATTAGAAGCCTTCAAGGCTACCTCCTCATAGTTTTCTGTCTGCTGCTTAGTGTTGTATGTTGTTACATGTGACACGTATGGAATTCTCCAAACGAGGCCGTGCTTGGTCTCAGGGTGAACAATTCCGAATGTGTCTTTTACGCCACCATTTCCA
>JBGVOY010000087.1:0-2101 GCA_045126755.1 Alphaproteobacteria bacterium
ATTATACAACCGGTTGCAATAACCTTTCAAAGCTGCTGTTACAATGCGGAAAAAATGCTTCATGCTGTGCTAGTATCGGCGTTGTGGTGTTAGTATCCCGGAATACCAAAACCGGGATTATTGCATTTGTGGCGTGTATGATATGAACATACGCATTGTGCTTTTTACAAAACATAATCAAATCAGGATCCATTTTAAAAAGTACTTCAGGCATCGGAACATTTGCTGTATAATTATTTGATAAAATTTTTGCGGCTGATACGATACCACGGATCGTTTTATATTGTGGTGTAAGAAGTGATTCGATATTTAAGGTTTTGACAAAATCCCTTTTTGATAATTTACTGATTAAATAAGCTGGATATATAATCTCATGAAAAGTATATGCTGAAATTGCCATATCGGGCAATTTGGCAATAGATAAAAAATCGTCATTTGTGAACATATAACAGGACTCCGGGAAAAGGGGAAATATAGGCAAATTATACCATTAAGGAAAAAGAAAAGGCCGCATTTTGGCGGCCTGATATGTGGGAAAAGCCGGAAAAAAATCCGGCTTAAAAAAAATCCGATTATTGATGTAATACAAAAAAGCGGTATTCTTTTATGTTGTCTGCTAAAGTCTCGTCCTGATACTCATTTTTTGCCAAATCATAAGCAAGATCTAAAACTTCCTGCCATGTATCCGGTTTAAAATTCCTTCTGAGGGATATTAAAGCGGCTAAACCGTTATTGATCCATGCGTCAATAAGGTCGGGACGATCCGTGCCGTTATTGATAACTGAAGTGAAATAAAAATCCTTTTTGTAATCAGATAAAACAGCGATTACAAAAAATGCGGCTTCTTCTTTTTGCTGCTGGATAGTGCTGTGATCAAAATCAAAGGTAAAAAGCGATCTGCTTTCCGGCTCCGGCGTGCATTGTGCTATTAGCAAGTTCATTTTTTTTTGGCTCCTGTTTGTTGTAGTTATGCGGCTATACGTGCCGCGGCTTGTTATGTATATGATCGCTTTTTCCGTTTCTGGACTCAAACTATTTTTGTTTTCTTTTATCCGTTTTTTGAACTTGTTCACAAAATAGGGCATAAATGAGTTATTTTGAACGGTTTTCAGGCTTAAATATGTGATCCGGATCGCTTTTTACAGCTGCAAGGGCATCTCACGATCCCCGGTTTCCTGCTTCCATACCTGTGGAATAATGGCGGCATCTCATAACATGTACATGTGATGTGGTATAGCAGACTATCAGACAATAGCCGCATATGCGGCAAATTTGCGTGTTTTTGCGTTTTTCTGTATAGTCCGGTATATCCCTATTGCCTGCCCTAAAAAATGCAATTTCAGGCGGTTTCTGTGCTATTGTGGGCTATATCCAGCTTTTATGCGGAGCAAGTTTAAAAAATATCCGTATTGTGGCATCTGGGCGGCTCTGAAGCAGAAAAGAAAAAACCGGCATATTATAGCCGGTTATTGTGGAATTTAATCTTTTAAATTTAAGAATTAAATAAAATCAGAATAGCGATCAATGCAATAATAATCATTATCATGCCGCCTTTTTAAAATTGAAATTATTATAACTTGTTTTCTTCTGATTTTTTGAAATTAGTTTATAATAATCTTGTTTTACTTGTTCTAAATTATCGTAATTATAAAAACCTAACCAAAAATTTATATCACTTTCGGATCTGTTTTTAAGATAAAATAACAAAAATTTTAGTTTATCCTTTTCTTTAAAATCTCGAACTAATTTATTAAAATAATCACTGGCGGAGTGATCGCTATATAAAGAACAAAAACATAATTTTATATAATCCTCAATATCTGAAATATGCTTTTCTGTTAAATTATTGATTATTGTATTTGCGGCAATATTTACCGGTAAAATGTGTTTTATATTATTGTGGTATAATCTCACTTTTATATTTTTGTCATGCCGGTTATCATATAAAAACCATAATACACTAAAAATATTTGTATGAACCGCCTCGTAATCATCAAAAATAAATTTATCCGGATCGCTTTCTAAATTAAAACCCTTTTTATATACTCTTATAATCTCATTATTTTTTAAAATCTCAATTTTAGTATATTCAAAATCTTTT
>JBGVOY010000088.1:0-12417 GCA_045126755.1 Alphaproteobacteria bacterium
CAAGCTTACCCTGTTGCGTGATTGCAAAGGTTTTTCTTTTTTAAGTTTGAGCATATTTGTAAATGATTTTATTTTCATTTATCCGATATTCCCATACGTTTTACTTCCCATTCCAAAGTAATACTTGTGTGTTTTTTTACCTGTTTAATAATTGTTTCACCCAATTCTTCAATGTCGGCGGCTGTGGCAGAGCCGGTGTTAATTAAAAAATTGCAGTGTTTGTCAGAAACTTTTGCTCCGCCAATTTGCAAATCGGCACAACCGGATTTTTTAATAAGTTCCCAAGCTTTCAAGCCTTCGGGATTTTTAAATGTTGAGCCTGCCGTTTTTTGATTGTAGGGCTGATTTTTGATTCTGTATTGCTTATGTTCTTCTAAAATTTTTGCAATTTCTTCTTTTGATGTTTCTTGTGTTTTAAGTGTGATTGATATGATAATCCAGTCGTCCGGAAACAAACTGGTTCTGTATCCGAGTTGTAAATCTTCGGGAGTGATTTCTTTTACTTGTCCGATACCGTTGACTATTGTTGCCGATAGCAAAACATCTTTAATACATTTACCGAAACATCCGGCATTTGTTTTTATGGAACCGCCTATACATCCGGGGATAGAGCATAAAAACTCTAAACCGCCTAAATTATTATCTAACAGCACTTTTCTTAATTCAATGTTTTTTAAGCCGGCAAAACAAGTAATGGAATGAGTATGAAATTCGATTTTTCTGAAAAACGGATTATCCAGTTTTATAACAACTCCGGGTATTCCGCCATCTCGGATTAAGAGGTTGGAACCGCCTCCGATTAAGCAAATCGGAACATTGTATGGCTTTGTTCTTAAAAAGTAGCATAAGTCATCTATATCTGCCGGAATATACATCACTTCGGCAGGTCCGCCGACACCAAACCAAGTATGTTTACTCAAATTTACATTTTTTAAATATTTTCCTCTTACTTCGGGTAGCATATCTATCAAATTGCTTTTTTTAAATCCGGTAAACATTTTTCATTCCTTTCTTAAATATCTTTGTCTTCAGCAGCCGAATTTTTTCTGGTTACGGCAAGTAACATTCCGATACATATTGCCGAAGCCAATAACGAAGAACCGCCATAAGATATAAAAGGAAGTGTCATGCCTTTTGTCGGTCCTAAGTTTGTGCTTGATGCCATATTTATGATACCTTGCAAACCAAAAGATGCTGCTAATCCTGCAGATGTAAAAATAATAAATAAATTGTTTTCTTTGGTCGATAAAATGAGTGAGCGAATAACGATGATGCTAAACAATACAACCAAAATTGTGCAAAGCACGACACCGAATTCTTCTCCGGCAACCGCAAAAATAAAATCTGTGTGTGCGTCAGGCAGATTCGTTTTTACAACTCCTTCGCCCGGACCTTTACCGAGAAGGCTGCCGTTTTCAAATGCTTTCAGCGATTTTTTTATTTGATATGGCAATTCTCCGCCCGATGAAAAAATAGATGACATATAAGCATTTATTCGATTATGAAAATGGTCAAATGTAAAATATGCGCTTACGGCACCTATCATACCTATACCGGCAAGAATTAAGAGCAAAAATAACGGAAGTCCGGCCAAAAACAGTTGAAAACACCAAATTAAAGCAACAACAATAGTCATACCGATATCGGGTTGTAACAATAAAACGCCGGCGGTAATTGTAAACAAAGCGGCCGAAAGCCATGTCCCCGGAAAATCTTCGCTTTTTTTACTTCCGTCCAAAAGCCAAGCCGACATTACGACAAATGTAGGTTTTATAAATTCAGACGGTTGAAGCGAAATTCCGAAAATAGAAATCCAACGTGATGCACCTTTTGTTTCTCCCATAAAAAGAGTTGCAAGAGTTAGCGCAAAAGCACCCAGATATCCGATTACGGCTAATCTTCTGACGGTTTTTAAGTTTTGCATTGAAAAAAATATGATAACGGCTATGGATATAAATATAAAAACTATCTGGCGTTTGATAAAGTGATATTCGTCGCTGATGTTAATTGTTCGGGCAACTGACGGACTTGCAGAGAAAACCAAAAATGCACCGATGAAAATTATGGTAAGAACAATACTTAATGTTACTTTATCAACGGTCCACCACCAGTTTGCCAATCGGCTTTTATTTAATCTTGAAATTTTAAACAACTTAATATCTCCTGCTTAAAAGTTGATTAAAGCAATTAAACCGATTAAGGCTAAAATAAATCCGATTATCCAGAACCTTATAACAACGGTTGTTTCTTTCCAACCTAATTGTTCAAAGTGATGATGAATAGGAGCCATTTTAAAAACTCTTTTTCCGGTACGTCTAAACCAAAAAACTTGTATCATAACCGAAAGTGTTTCCATAACAAAAACACCGCCGACAATGGCAAGTAAAATTTCTTGTTTAACAATTACGGCAACCGTTCCCAATAAAGCGCCCAATGCCAAAGAACCGGTATCACCCATAAATACTTTTGCTTTTGGAGCATTAAACCACAAAAACCCTAAACAAGAACCTACTATAGAAGCGCATACGACACATATTTCGGCACTTCTCGGAATGTAAACAAACGAAAATTCGCTATAAATGGAAGTTCCGCTAATAAAGGCAATTACGCCAAAAAACGAAAAGGCCATAATCAATAAACCGGAAGCTAAACCATCCAGTCCGTCGGTTAGATTAACGGCATTGGAAGTTCCGGAAATTACAATTACGGCAAACGGAATATAGAGCCATGATAAATTGAGAATCGTCTTAAAATAAGGAACGGAAAGAACAGTCGATGAACTTGACGGAGTTGCCGCCGTAATTATGGTAACGGCAATCACCGCCGTTAAAAATTGAACAAATAATTTTGCTTTTGCGGTTAGTGCGTTTGGCGTTTGCTTGCTTACTTTTATGTAGTCGTCAATAAAGCCGGCACCGCCAAAAATTATAAGCATCAATAAACTTACCCATACAAAATGATATGTAACATTTGCATACAAAAGTATTGAGAAAACGGCAGTTCCCAAAATCAGCAAGCCGCCCATTGTGGGTGTCCCTTGCTTGTTAATGATATGCGATTGAGGTCCGTCATCTCTGATAGGTTGCCCGTGCTGTTGATGTTTGCGTAAAAGTTCAATAACTTTGTTTCCTAAAATTAACGATAAAACAAGAGCCGTAAAAAATGCGGCAAACGCCCTGATTGTAACAGGAGCATCAAAACAACACCAACTTAATAGCATAGCAGTTCCTTTTCTAAAAATGATTTTTTTTAAGTTTATCGGTAATATCTAAAATAAGTCTTAATATCCACAACTTTGTTTGAAAGTTTTTTATATCAAAAGTTATATATCGTTTATGGAGTTGACTTTAATGGTAAATTTTTTTAAAATCGTTGTCAGATAGTCGTATTGGCTGTCCGGAATCTAACAATTCCATAGTAGATCGTCATTTTGTATAAAGACGTTAAAATTTATACGCCGACTGGTTATATTAAACAATGACTGGAAGGCGGTAAAATAAGCCTTGCGGTCAATATGCCGCGCTATTATCTACTATAGTTGTTAGCTTCCAGTCGCTTCTTGTTAGAGCGATTTTTTTTATTTAAGTGAACTTATATTAAAAAAGGAAGATAATTATGAAAAAAATTAATGAAAATGGCCGTTCTATGGTAGAAATGCTTGGTGTGCTTGCAATTATCGGTGTGCTCTCAGTTGGTGGTATTGCTGGTTACTCTAAAGCTATGAACAAATACAAAATCAACAAAACTACAGACCAAGTTTCTATGCTTGTTGCTAACTTAAGAACAATCTTCTCTTCTCAAGGTAATTATGCCGGATTAAATAATGGCTCTGCTATTCGTTTTGGTGTTGTTCCGAATGATATGTATACGTCAGCAGAAGATAACACCTATGCAGATGATTATGCTATTAAAAATGCATTTAATGGAGCTGTATATATAAGAGCAGCTAAAGCAAGAACACAAGATACAACAAATGGTGGTCAAGAAGCATTTGAAATTCAATATGATGGTTTATCTCAAGAAGCTTGCGTTACAATTGCAACAGGTGATTGGGGTTCAGGTCAGGCTTCAGGTTTGATCGGTATGCTTGCCGGTAAAACAGCATCTGTAACGGACACAGTAATGGATACTTTATTAACAGACGATGATGGTTCTGCTGATGCAGCAGCAGGTCTTGTCAAAGCACAACCCGGAGGAACAAGTACAACTCCTATTACGGTCGCTAGTGCTGTTACAGCTTGTACTGACGGTGCTGCAGCCGGTTCCGGATATAGCATTATGTGGAAATACTACTAATCAAGAAAAGTTTATGCTAAATTTTTTGCAACAATCCCTACACGTTGTAAGTTTGGCGTAAAATGAAAATATTATGCAAGGTTCCCTAGCCAAACGTAATATTTTCCCCTAAAAAAAGAGAGTGTAAAAAACACTCTCTTTCTTTTTTATACTATAGGTTAAATTGAAAGAAAAATTTTTCAGCTTATTTTACCTTTTAGGGAGGAAAATAAAATGAGAAATATTGCTTTTTTAACTATTTTAACATTGTTGTTGTTTGCTTGTGCAACTTCGGAAAAATATGATGCAAAATTAAATGGTTGGATTGGAAAAACAGAGCAAGAATTGGGTATGGCTTGGGGTAGACCTAGTGCAGTAAAATATATCAATGATGATACAAAAATTTTTACATATACTAAAATCAATGAATTTTATTTTCCGTCAGAATATTATTTGTATAATGAAGAATTTGAGCCGGAAGACACAATTTATGCACCTTTAATGAATCAGTATAATTTTACACCATACGCCGAATTGATCGATAATCAGGCAGAAATGATTTGCCAAACATCTTTTGTTATTAAAGATAATGTCGTAACGGCGTGGAAATGGCGAGGTAATGATTGTGTTGCAGATTAAGAGCCGCTTATACGAGCTCTTAAATTTGCAATTCGCTTATATGCAGCCATATCAAAACCATGTCTTTTGTTTTCAAAAACTTGTGTTGTAACAGGTTCGGATACTGCTTGTTGCGTGGCTTCACTAACAGATTTTCCCATTTGCAACATTCTTATTTTTTCAGCCGTGCTTAACTGCTTTGAGGTCGACGTTTGAATTGCTTGTTCTTTTCTGTCTTGATTTGCTTCAAGGTGCTGTTTTACTTTTTCGGCATAAACGGGATTGTTATTGTTACGGGTTTCTTGTAAATGTTGTGTTTTGTTAAAAATCTCCTGACGTAACGATAGCCTGACAGAATCGGCACTAAAGCCGGAAGCTATACTCTTAAACCTGTGTTCAGCCTCTTTTAAGAAGATTTGAAAATCTGTTTCCGAGTCAAAATCTGTTCTGTCAACCATAGTATTACTCCACTGATAAAGCAATTTTATTGTATCAGTTGTTGTTTATTTTGTCAATAGTGTTTTTACTGTTCGTTAACTTCTTCTTTTTCGCCTTTTAAGTTGCTTAAAAATTGATTTTCCATTTTAAGATATTGGTTTAAGAGCCACTTAGACTGCATAATCAATAATATGGAAGCAACCAACAAAATCAGAATTACTTTTGGATTTTCGGTCAAAAATTGATGAACTGCAGATACAATAAAAAATGCAACAACAAAAAGCCTGAAGGATGTTAAAATCAACAGCGAAATGCGGTTAGATTTTCTTGAATACCATAGCACAGCAGATATTCGGGCAATTCTTTCGTTTGAGATAAATAAGTCTTTAACGGCTTCTTTATTTTCGTGCAATATATCGTTAAGCATGGTTTGGGTTGTGGGCATACATTTTTCGCTTATGGTGTGTTCTTCACATTCGGTTGTTTCTTCTTCATGTTTTTTTAGATGCATTTTTTCTAAAAGGCTCTTAGTTAATTTTGGTAGAACCATATTCCAACCGATAAGAGCTTTCAAAAATGGTGCCATTAACAGTAAAACAATTGATGTTAGGCAAATTCGCATAGGAACATTGGGCATCCATTTAGTCAGATAAGGTCTTACTCCCTGATTTGCAAAAACGATAATTGCGTATAATATAATTGAAAATAAAATTATGCGAGTAAAATAGCTCTTAAAAAGTTCTCGCCATAGCTTTTCCTCGGTTAGAGCCGTTACTGCTCCTTGTGAACTTTGATCAATGTAATTTAACCATTTTTCCGGTAAAATTTTGTTCAGAGCTTTATATGCATAATTTGAGCTTTTTATCATAATTGGAGTCAAAAATGTTGTAATTACCGATACTGCAACAATAATCGGATATACGAAGTTGTCTATAACTCCAAGGCTCATACCGAGTGATGCAATAATAAACGCAAATTCACCAACTTGAGATAAGCAAAATCCGCTGTTTACGGCTGTTTTTAAGTTTTGCCCCGATACCACAAAACCAAATACGGAAAACATGACTTTTCCGAATAAAACAACCATGGAAATTACCATAATCGGGTATGCGTATTCTATAAACATGTGAGGGTTTACCATCATGCCGACGGTTACAAAGAATACGGCTCCGAAAAGGTCTTTTAATGGTTTTATTATGTTTTCAATTCGTTTTATTACGCCGGTTTCAGATAAAATAGAACCCATGATGAATGCCCCCAATGCAGATGAAAAACCGGAGTAAACGGCTAAATATACCATGCTTAAGCCTAGTGCGATTGTAACAAGCAAAAGCATTTCATCGTTTAAAAAGTGGCTTATTTTCTTTAATAAAGTAGGAACAAAATATATGCCGATAACAAAACATAAAATTAAGAATAATAACAATTTTAATGCGCTAAGGCCAAGTTCTTCGCTGTTTATTCCTTTTCCGATGGCAACGGTCGGGAGCAACACTAACAACAAAACACCCATGATATCTTCAATAACTAATTCTCCAAACACTAAATCTGTGAATTTTTGTTTTTTGATGTTCAGTTCGTCAAATGTTTTGATAATAATGGTTGTGGAAGACATTGAAATCATTGCACCGAGAAAAAAGCTTGACATGGTGCTCCACCCAAGAAACAAACCAACGTAGTTACCGACAAATATCATTAAGAACATATTCAGAGATGCCGTTATCATTGCAGATTTTCCGACACTTACCATTTTCTTTAAACTAAATTCTAAACCTAAGCTGAAAAGCAAAAAGATAACACCAATATCTGCCCATAATGTAAGGTTTTCTCTATCGGTTACGGTAGGAACAAAGTTAAAATGCGGACCTGCAAAAATTCCGGCAAGTAAGTAACCTAAAACGATAGGTTGTTTTAATTTTTTAAAAATCAATGTAGTAATCGCTGCATATACGGTAATTAAGGTTAAATCAACAATTAGAGGGTGGATTCCGTGCATATTTTTCTTCCGTTAATAAAAATTTTTGACTTAATTATTATTAGCAATAAAAGTATTAACATTTTTCTAAATTACAATAAAAAAAAGACAGTTTTTTATTGTAAACTGTCTTTGAAATACTTTGTTTGACTCAGATAATAGGGAATATGGTATGTAAGCCCCACATTGTGCAAATAACGATGGCAAAATTGGCAATGATGTGAAGCAAGTTTTCCCACCAATAGTCATCGTCATCGCAGGTAAAAAATATACATAAGCCCATAACAATAATGCTAAGTATTACTGTATATCCCAACATCGGGTAAATCCAATATTTACCGGATGTCGTTTCCAGATTTTGAGCAAGTCCTAAACAACCTAAAAAGTCAAGCCCCATTCCCCAACCGATTACAAATGATATGATACTTATGACTGCAAGCACAAGTAAAACATCGAATTTTTTTTGTTTTACGGTGTAGATAAGGGCGGCTATCAGAGATATGCTCAAAAATACAATCGAACCTGCAACAAGGGCTTTTGCACTCAAGCAAGATAAAAAATACCATAAGCCGAAAAGAAGAGCGCCTACTATCGTATGGCTCAACAATTTATAAATCCACTCTTTCATAATAGAAATAAATATAAAGGTTATTGCTTTGTTTATAAACTATCGGCAAATTTCTGTCAATGAAAAAGTTGTGCGGTTATAATACGGGTTTTAATCTTTTAACTTAAAACGGCAAAATACATTTTTTACAACGATGCAATATATGCTTTTGCTATCGGTATATCAGCGGGGGCTAAATCGTAATTTAGCAAATTTTTAGGTTTAACCCAAGCATATTGTTCGTGAGCATCGGTTTTTGTAATCAGCGGATTATCGCATTTTGCGATGAATGTATTTAATACAAAACCTCCGAAATCGTATATATGTTCCGATTTCATAAAAAGTTTTTCAACCGTTACTTCAAGATTTAACTCTTCAACAAGTTCCCGACACAAACATTGTTCCAATGTTTCGCCTTCTTCAAGTTTTCCGCCGGGAAACTCCCACTTAAATTCAAGGTCTTTGCCTTTTTTTCTTTGGGCGAGCAAAACTTTGCCGCTATTAACGATTATACCGGCTGCAATTTGTTTGATTTTCATTATTTATCCTTTTTTATCGGCTTTACGTATGCAACGGCAGAATGTTCTTCGCAATATGTTTGACCGCTGCGCACGGCTTTACCGCAAAAACAAAAATTATCATCTCTAGGATCGCCAATCGGCCAACGGCAAGTGTGAGAATCCAGTTCGGTTAATTTCAGACAAGAATCTTTTTTAGGTGTTTTTTCAGTTGAAATACGAACAGGTGATATTGAAATTTTTTTAATTGTTTTAGATGCCGGTTTAGGAGCTTCATCAACAGATTGTTGTTTTTCTTCAATGATTTCTTCTTTTTTCTTAATCGGAGAAGGACGTGCTTTTAAGTTAAGGCGGTGAACTTTGCCGACAATGGAGTTTTTGGAAACATTTAATCTTTTTGCGATTTCGTTGGTTGTTAACCCTTCATCCCACATTTTTTTCAAGTCTGCAACCATTTCTGCGGTCCAAGCCATATTCGTTCTCCTAAAATAAAGATTGTGTCATAATTTTGACTGAGTTTACACATATTTTTTCTTCGAGTCCAGTTTTTAATTTAAAATAATCCTTTTTTTTATTAAAAATTATGTTATTCTGATTTTGGTAAATATAATGTGAGATTTTTTTATGAAATATTGTTTTAAGTTATTGTTTTTTGTTTTTGCATTGTTTGGCAGTTTTTCAGTTAATGCCGGTATGAAAGATTATGCAAAATATTTTGTTGTCGATTTAGATGCTCCGCTTCCGGATATTGAAGAACTTCAGAAAGAATATCAGCGGGCTACGGATATTTATAATCCTCGCTATATGGTAAGTTGGGATATGGGGCCTGTTTTTGATAAGGTTTGGAGCTCAACGATTACGTCTTTCGGAACATCCGAAAAATACATAAAATCGGCAAGTGAACAGGAAATGTATGATTTGTTGATGACAATACCTAAAGAATATTATCCTTATGTCGGACCGATGCTGCATACTTTGCCGGGAATTTCCGATAGAATTTTGATGCTTCCCGGAATTAAAGAAACAAAAAACAAGTTTCCGGAGCGAATCGCACCACAACTGGCAAATATCGAAGATATTGAATTTTTATCTCCTCATTTGTATTTACTCTTAATTCCGGAAATGTGGCCGTCTAACCAAAAGCCTGTCGAAAAACCTATAAAAATTAAGGCTAAAATTCCGCAATTTACTTTAGATCAGAAGTTTTTGGACAATGCTATGAGCAAGGTTCCGGAACAGGGCTTTGGAGGGGCTTTCTTTACTAATAATAAACCGGGGCCGGATAAGTTGAGAACGCTGAAAATTACCAAAAATTCTCCGCTTACTACAGGCGATATCAGAGCTTTTTTGCGCTCAATAGACAGAGTGAAATCTTTTGCAACGTTTTCAAATACGTTAAAAATAATTTCAGCCGGACATTTGTTGGACTATTGGGAACAAAAAAACGGTACGGCGATAGCGTTAAACGGTTTGAAAGACGGTGTTAATCCGTGCCAACGTTTGGCATTAAAAGTTAAATGGGCAGGTCTGGAAGATGAGTTTGTAAAAGAAGTAGGACAAGAAGGTTTCGGTATTAACGAATGGGCTTATACGTGCGATAAAACTATAAAAGCATATCGTGTTGCCAGAGTTTCGGTTGCAAAAATTTCATCTATGCGAGCTTTTAAGTCAGGAGCTTATGACAAATATATCAATACATTAAAGCCTGTGTATCGTGAGCGTCAATATTGTGCCATGCAAAGTATAATCGAAATGCACAAGGCTCCAAAATCAGATGTATACGAAGCTCTTAAAAACGAAAGGCTTATATCGGATAAACTTATTCCGCTGGGTGGTATGCTTATCAGTTCTCCGATAGTAAATTAAAGTTGAAAAAATATGTTGCAATTTTAATTAAGAGCTTGTATAAGACTTGTAAAATCGATTTTAAACAATTTTATGAGGAAAGAAAATGGCACGCGTTACAGTTGAAGATTGTGTGGAAAAAGTTCCTAACCGTTATGAACTTCTTATGGTTGCAGCTCAAAGAGCAAAAGATATTTCTACAGGTTCTCCGCTTTTGGTAGACAGAGATAATGATAAAAACTCTGTTGTCGCACTGCGAGAAATTGCAGAAAATAAGGTAAGTATTGAAAATTTGCAAAAATCATTAGTGATGAATTTGCAAAAGTTTGTTGAGGTTGAAGAACCTGAAGAAGAAGAACTTGAAATTGTCGCTGCCGAAAAAGAATTGGCAGAACTTGATGCTCAGTTCGACAGTTCTATGCTTTTAGATACCGATTTGTCTGATTCTATGCAAATTACCGACGAAGAAGGTTTTGATGTGGACGATATGGATGATGCCGATTTAGATGATGAAGCTTTTGATGAATCGTTTGATGACGGTATGGGCGATGATTTTGCCGATGAAGGTGATGATTTTTAAGATAAATTAAGATTATCTAAATATTTTGTTCTTATAGTAAAAGCAGAAATTGACGTTTTTTCTGCTTTTATTTTTTTTAAAAATATTATATTATTGGTAAAGAGGGCAAATGTTAAGACAGTATGAATTAGTTGATTTGGTTAAGTCTTATGATCCGGAAGCTGATGAAGATGCTTTGAACCGGGCATACGTTTTTGCTATGAAAAAACATGGCGCTCAGCTCAGAACATCGGGCGATCCTTATTATTCACACCCGATTGAAGTTGCCGGTATTTTAACAAAATTTAAATTAGATGCTTCCTCTATTATTGCCGGTCTTTTGCATGATACGGTTGAAGATACCGATACAACGGTAAATGAAGTAAAAGAGTTGTTTGGTGAGCAGGTGGCATCACTGGTTGACGGACTAACCAAACTTGCCATGATTGAACAAAAATCAGGTTCAAGTAAACAAGCAGAAAATTTCAGAAAACTTTTACTTGCAATGTCTGATGATATCAGAGTGCTGTTAATTAAGTTAGCCGACAGACTTCATAATATGCGCACACTGCATTTTTGCCCTGAAGATAAAAGACTTCGTATTGCAAAGGAAACAATAGATATTTATGCTCCTTTGGCAGAACGAATCGGTATGCAGGAAGTTAAAGATGAATTAGAAGAAATCGCATTTGCCGAAATCCATAAAGAAGCACATAATTCTATTGTTGCCAGACTTAATTTTTTAAGAGAAAAAGGAAGTAATATTGTTCCTGAGATTATTGCCTGTCTTGAAAAAGATATGCTTGAAAATGATGTCAAAGCAACAGTTACGGGGCGTGAAAAAGCTCCTTATTCGATATGGCGAAAAATGCAGCAGAAAAATGCTTCGTTTGAACAACTTTCCGATATTATGGCATTTAGAATTTGTGTAGATGATATAGGGGCTTGTTATCAGGCATTGGGTATTATTCATAGCAAATATCACATGGTTCCCCGCAGGTTCAAAGATTATATTTCAACTCCAAAACCTAATGGATATCAATCTATACACACGGGCGTTATAGGACCGTTAAATACGCGAATTGAAATTCAGATACGAACATATCAAATGCACGAAATTGCAGAAAAAGGTGTGGCAGCTCATTGGGCATATAAACAAGGTCAAAAAGCAGAAGGACGCAATTTCAGATGGATGCGTGAATTATTGGAAATTTTGGAACAAGCTGAAAATCCGGATGAATTTTTAGAAAACACAAAACTTGAAATGTATAATGATCAGGTTTTCTGTTTTACTCCTAAAGGCGATTTGATTGGCTTGCCTCAAGGGGCAACACCGGTAGATTTTGCTTATGCCGTTCACTCTAATGTCGGCGATACTTGTGTCGGAGCGAAAGTAAATGGCGAAATAGCAACTTTAAGAACTATTCTGCACAATGGTGATCAGGTTGAAATATTAACTTCAAAAGCTCAGCATCCGTCGACCGAATGGGAAAGATTTGTCGTTACCGGAAAAGCAAAAGCAGCCATCAGACGCTATGTAAGAGGAATTAAAAGAGAACAGTTTATTACTTTGGGTAAAGAG
>JBGVOY010000089.1:0-2623 GCA_045126755.1 Alphaproteobacteria bacterium
GTTATTTTCTATGTTGAACGATGCAACACTTCCAGAAGCAAGCAAGGGTATTTATGAAGAAGCGGGAGATGAAAATCTGGCTTATTGTATGTTCAATTTAAAACCTTCCGAATTGAGAGAATATGTTTTAGCTGATTATAAAAACGGTAAATTTAATGCTGATGATTTATTTGTTCTGGCAGAAGTGATGTATTCTTTTGAAAAATGTTCGGATATTACGCAAACACCTGGATATGACCGCAAACTTATGATGGCAATGTTATCGTCTTCATTTAATCAAGAAATGAAAAAGGAATATATGGATACGTTAGTTAATGAACCTCAAGTTAAGAAAACTGTCGTAACAGAAGAATTTTATGAATAATTTCCAAAAGATGTTGTTTTTTTTCTTGAAAAATAATTTTTTTATGGTATGTTGTCAGCACTTCCGAGAATGTGGATGCATAGCATCCCGTTTTAAATTTATGTTTAAAACTATCGGGACAATAACATAATTTAATAATAAAAAGGATATATCAGATGAAAAGTATCATTTCTGCAAAGAAAAAAGTAAGCCGTAAATACGTTGTAAATCTTTGGGGTGACGCAAATAGCCCATTTGAAAAAAGAAGCTATGCTCCAGGTCAACACGGTCAAAAAAGAAAGAAAGCTACTGACTATGGTACACAGCTTTCTGCTAAGCAAAAATTAAAAACATACTATGGTAACATTTCTGAAAAACAATTCCACAAATACTATGCTGAAGCTGTTCGTAGAAGTGGCGATGCTGCTGAAAACTTAATCGGTTTGTTGGAATCTCGTTTAGATAACTTAGTTTACAAAGCAAAATTTGTTCCGACAGTGTTTGCTGCTCGTCAATTTGTGAACCATGGTCACGTTACCGTAAATGGTAAAAAAGTTAATATCCCTTCTTATGTTGTTAAAGTTGGTGATGTTATTGAAGTTAGAGAAAAATCAAAATCTATGGCAGTGGTTTTGGCTTCTGTTGAATCTCAAACACGTGAAGTTGCTTCTTATTTGGAAGTTGACAATAAAAAATTGTCTGCAAAATACACTTTTGTTCCTAAATATGAAGATGTTCCTTATGCTTGTGTTATGGAACCAAACCTTGTTATCGAGTTCTACTCAAGATAGTTTTTCCAAACTGATAAAAGAGCAGGGATTTTCCCTGCTTTTTTAATAATATAATATTCGGGAGATAATGATGAATAAAATTGTAATTTACGGGGCAGGGCAACTTGGTGTAAACGCCATGTCATACATATTAAACAATAAATTTGATGGTAATGCTGAAGTTATTATGTATTCTCCTCATAATCATAAGCGTGTTGAGGGAGCAATAGAAGACTTGAAAGATGCTTGTTCAATTTCTAATCATCTTTCGGGTTGGAAATTTAAGGCAACTGATAATGCGGCTGATTTTAAGAATTGTAATTTGGCATTTTTTTGTGCCGGAGCATCTTTTACCGCTCAAGAATATGAAGAAGCTCAAAAAAAAGGTATTGATGACAGAATGTTACAAGCCTCAAAAAATATTGATATCTTAAAAGAATTTTGCACTTCAATTAAAAACTATTCTCCTAAAGCAAAGGTTTTTATTGTTACAAATCCGGTAGATATGATGACGGAAATTGCCCGTAAAGAACTTTTAAGTGATGATGTCTACGGATTAGGATGCTATTTGGATAGCGCTCGTTTTAGAAGAGAGTTTTACGAAGAACTTATAACTAACGGATACCATACTGATTTTAGCACTATAAAAGGATGGATATTAGGACATCACTGTGCAACGATGTTTTTACATTCTGAGACACTGTATTTTTCCGGTATGGAAAATATTGATAATGAAAAATTGGAACAAATGAAGGCTAATGCACTTGAAAGAACCAGAAAAAGAGGTTTAACCATAACAAACATCAATGCTTCTGCGCAGACTAAAAAACTAAATAATGGTGCATATTTTGCTCCGTCAGTGATGATTGCCGATGTTATGATTTCGTTTGTAAATAATATATCTTTGGTATTGCCGGTTAATAGGCAGATTTTAAGTATCGATAATGTAGGTTTAACCGATTATCAGGCACAAATGATAGTGAAAATAGAAAATGGCGAAGTTGTTCCGATGTCAATTTCTTTTTCTGATGCGGATATTAAGGCTCTGGAATACAGTGTTACATCTTATGAAGAAAGTAAAAAGCTATTTTTTAATAGTCTTTAGTTCTTTAATGTATTGACAAATTATGCCAATGTGATATTTTTTGATTAGTATATCTAATTTTTATATCATAAAATAATTGTCTATGGATTTTGTTACCAGAAAAGAAACTGCAAATTATGTAGTAGAACTCACTTTTGTTTCAGAGAGCAGTAAAATTGTTTGTGCTGTTTTTAATAAAGCAGATTCATCGCTTGTATTTTTGCAAAACTTTGATTGCAAAGCTCATGATTTTGCAGAGATGATTTTCAAGAAAAAGCACCTGTCGGCACTTTTACGAAATGATTTAGCTAACAATCTTTGTTGGGTTGAATCGAAATATGTTGTCAATAAGTGCGGTTCGAGGCTTAAAGTTGAATGCTATTTGAAATCTAGGAAGAACGGTAAGATTTTACTTACACACGATTA
>JBGVOY010000090.1:0-11007 GCA_045126755.1 Alphaproteobacteria bacterium
CAAGAAAACCACTATGAATATACAGTAAGTAATGGTGATACAATATCGGAAAAAATAATTAAGGATGGTGACGTTCTCGTAAAACACCTTAAGTACCACGATAAAGGACGTTTTGACATACGGCGCACGGATGATGGTAAATACTACAGAAACGACTATGATATAAATAATAAGCTCACAAGTGAGGTTGTTACGGATAGTCAAGGTAAAATCCTTGAAAAAACAGAGTTTGGCAATAACAGTTTTGAAAAAACCAAGTACTTAGAAAACGGTTATACCGAAGTTTCGATATTTGCTATGCAAGGATTACTCCAAAAAACGACATTATACGATGCTAACGGCAAAAAAGTAAAAAAATAAAAAGGTTTTAAATTTTTACTTTCCGACATAAAAGTGTAAAAATTATCTTAAAAAAATAATTTTTGTCTTGCATTCTGATATTGCAGTGTTATTATTGCTTTAGGTTTATTAAAGTTTTAAGAGGTTAAAATGGAAGAGATTATTTTCCCGAATCAAATCAGAATGCAAAGAAGATTAAAAGGTATGTCTATGCAAGAGCTGGCTGATCACTTGGGTGTGAGTTTGTCGGCTGTTTCAAAAATTGAAAAAGGATACCGCAGATTAAATCAGGAACAACTTATTTTAGTTGCCGAACTGACTGACTGCACTCTGCAAGATTTGTATGTTAATGAGCAAAATTCTCAGTCAGAAATTGTTATGTCTTGGCGCAAAGAGCAAGAAAGACGTAATAAAATCAATATTGATGCTGGCTTGAAAGTTTTGGGTGCAGGCTTAAGACACATCCGCACAGAAAGAGGTCAAACCTTAATGGAAATTGCAGAACGTGCTGATATGACATTATCTGTGTATCATCGTATTGAAATGGGACAACGTGAAGTTTCTGATAAAGAATTTCAAAATATTGCCAAAGCTTTTTCGTATGAATCCGTTGAACTTCTTAAAGAAGCCGTTGATGCTCTTAATACCGAAGGTAAGCTTGATGAAATTATGGAAAGAACCGATACAAAGTTTAAGCTTTTATCCACACCTAAAGGCGGAACGGTTTCTATGTATGGTGTTCCGACAAATGAAGCTCTTAAAATAAAAATATTCGGAACTCCTACCAAAGACGGAAATATTATCATAAACAAAGAAGATAAAGATGCTAAAGAAGTTGCAAGACCGGCTAATCTTTTATATAAAAAAGAAGCATACGGTGTAAATTTATGCACTCGCAGACTGGGTAATCTGTTGCCTAACCGTGCGATTTTGTTTGCGGACCCGCAAGATATTGTCAGTATTGGTGATATCGCAGTATACTATATTGATGACACGACTGCTCAAATTTTAAGTATACGAGAAGACGAATCCGGTCAACTTTATGGAATAAGATGGAATCCTGAAGAAAGAATTAAGTTAACCGACAGTGATTTAAGCAAAATGCATAAAGTTGTTGCAATAAATTTATAATATTTTATAACTCCACTGTAAAAAGTGGAGTTTTTTGTAAATTTTAACTTGAAATTTACTCCTTTATGATTAAAATGCAAGAATGTTTTGTTTAGGTTTTATTAGGAAGTAAATTGTGGCTGACGAACTGAATGAAAATGCCGAGTTTGGCAGAAAGAAAAATGATGATGAAGAGCCTATTCTTGTTGCACAACGATATTTAAATATATATCGTCAAATGCACATATTTAATACAGAACGTCAAAAAGCTTTTGACGAACAGTTGCTCGAATTGTCTCCTGAGATAAGAATATTGCTAAGCACACTCCCCGGTGGCGGCTTGTTACTTGAGCATATTGAAGAAGTTGAACAGGAAAAAGGCCTTGTATCAGCCCCTACCATAAAGAAAAATGTTCCAATACGTAAAAAAGAATCATCTGATTTACAATCTCATGCTATTGTTAATGAACACCATTCGGGCGGTATGATTGATGCTTCTTTTGCTAACGATTTGTCATCTTCAATAACCATGGCTTTGCAAGAAACAGAAAAAAGATATAAAGAAGATATGCAAACACTTACTGCCTCTTTAACACATTCTATTATGGAATCGCAAGTGGCAATGGCTAATATGATGCGAGATATTTTTATTGCATCAAGAGGATTAACGGCAAACTCTGATGTAAATCAGGTTTTCAACTCAATTCCGCCTATTAACATAACTACATATCCTAATCTGTCTCAACAAGCTCAAGTTAATACAGCTCCGGCTCCAAAACAAGAGCAAGATACTAAGCCGCAAAAACAAGCGCCCGTTAACGTAGCTCCGGCTCCGAAACAAGAGCAACAAGCTCCCGTTAACGTAGCGCCGGCTCCGAAACAAGAGCAACAAGCTCCCGTTAACACAGCTCCGGCTCAAAAGCCGCAACAACAAGCTCCCGTTAACGTAGCTCCGGCTCAAAAGCCGCAACAACAAGCTCCCGTTAACGTAGCTCCGGCTCAAAAGCCGCAACAACAAGCTCCCGTTAACACAGCTCCGGCTCCGAGACCGCAACAACAAGCTCCCGTTAACGTAGCTCCGGCTCAAAAGCCGCAGCAACAAGCTCCTGTTAACATAGCTCCGGCTCCGAAACAAGAGCAACAAGCTCCCGTTAACGTAGCTCCGGCTCAAAAGCCGCAACAACAAGCTCCTGTTAACGTAGCTCCGGCTCCGAAACCGCAACAAGCTTCTAAACCTATGCAATCTAATTCTTCTTATACCGATGAATTAGATAAAATTCGTTTTGCACTACAAAATGAGAAAACATCCGAACCTATATCATTAGATGATTTTGATGATTTACCCATTTCGCTTGATGAAATAGAACCATCATTACCTGATAATGTTCAGAAAGATATTTCATCTGCACAGAAAAACAATAATAAAGAAGTTTCTGTATCTGCTGATTTGCATACTGATGCCCAAGATGAAGAATGGGAATGGGAATATGTAGACGGAGATGAAAATTCGGAAGAATGGGAATGGGAATATGTTGAAGAAGAGTAAACAACCGCAAAAAAGTCGTTTACAAATTTCTTCTGCTAAATTATTCTTTTATTAAGGAGGTTAAAATGGAAAACAACAGTCCTCAGGTTACCAAAGAAGATTTATGGTATATTGACAACTATATAGTGTTAAAAGATTACTACGACAGAACTATTTCTCGTATAGCTGCCAGATGTATACGTATGGGTAATATTGCTATGGAAGAATATCCTTTTTATCCTTATATTCTTGATGTTTTAGAAGAAATATGCGAAACAGGTAATTATATTATATCTCGTCCCGAAATGTATCCGTTTGTTGAAAGGAAAATTTCCGGAGGAATAGAGGCTTTACAAAACAACCTTACGCTTTATCAGCAAGAACTTAGAAACAACTCTTCTCCTGATATGATAAAACAAGATCCTTCAGAAATCAGCAAAATGAAAGAAGCACTCGGTGAATTTGATAATTCGTTTGATCCGACTGCAGGTGCGGGAATGAATATTGACGATTTGATGAACAAGCTTTTGGCTGAAAATAAAAAACAAGAAGAGCAAGATACTCAACCTCAACCGGAACAACAATATGAAGGAACTGCACAATGATTAAAAACAGCACTCTTTTCTTAATTTTTACATTGTTTTTTATCTTATCATGTAAAAATAATGAGGTTGAAACAATACCTTTTGATGCAAATATCAATGCAGAGCTTGTTTATCCTAACGATAAAAAAGATATCAGAACTCCGGATGGTGCCAATGCACTTGATTTGGAAACACCTTTAAGATGTAATGTTAACTGGAAAACTCAACAGATGGTTTTAACATTACCATTTAACAATTCCGCTTTCAGAATTGAACATCTTGATAAAAATGACAAATTACCTGAGTTTGAAGTTACCGGATTTACATTTGATACAATGTCAGCCGAAAAAGCTCTTTACAAACTTACGAAAGAAGCCGGTATAAAATTGGTTGCAAAAGATGCTCCTTATGCCTCGCTTTCCGGTGATAATATTAAGGGTGAATTTTCCGATGTCGTTGATATGATTACCGAAGCTGCTGAAATTTTCTATTCATACGATGATGAAAACAAAATAATGACATTATCTCGCAAGACGGAAATATCGTTATTTGTTCCCGAATCAAGACCTATTATACTTTCCATGCTTGATGTTTTACGCGGCTCCGGTATTACGGATATGACGACTAACTGGGCTGATTATTCCATTACGTTTAATGCAGATGTTGAATTGAAAAATAAAATTACATCTTTGATGAATTATTTTGAAAGCAACCCGAATTTAGTTGCTTATGACGTCAGTGTATTCAAAATTTACCCTTATGACGGATGTGATATTGAATGGAAAAAACTTCTTGATGCATTTCATTTCGGAACTATTACGACTGCTCAAACAGGAGTCATCGGCAGAGTTTTAACTACTACAAATGAGATAAGCATAGAAACTCTGAGAGAATTTTTAGGTAAATCCGCAAGTATAGAAACAGTTTCCGAAGGTAAATTTGTTGTTCCGGATTTGTGGTTATCTCGTTTTGATGTAGGTAAATGCGGACAAATGCGCACTCCTGAATCAGAACTTTCCGTTCTGGCAAAAGCTTCTGTTGTTGATAATAACAGAATTACATCTGATATTACTTTGGAAACAACAAAAGGTCAAATTACAAAATTCAAAGTTCGCAACAAACTTGGCGAAAACTTTATGATTATCGGTATACCCAATGAGGTTTATACTCAAGATTTACCACGTTCGGAAACCGTAATTTTTATGGTTCCTCGCTTAATCAGAACCTTAAAAACAACCGAAACGATTATAAATAAAATTTAAAGAGGGAAATTGCTATGGAAGACACACAAAAAAATACTGCTAATGACAGACACCTTGGTGAAAACCGCCCTCGTCTGCGCAAAATTAAACGCCCCAAACAACATAACGGGCCTATCGGTGCTAATATGCCTCAATCTGTTAACAGACCGCAAAATCCGGCTTCTGCGCACGGAAATTTAGTAAAAGCCGACAGCAGAGATATGTATAATCCTAACTTCAATAATGCGCCTGTTAACAATTACATTGATGATTCTGATCCGTTTCCTGATGATGAATTTGTATATCAAGGCAATGACATACCAAATAATCAAATGACTTTTGATACAAAGAAAATGCTTATAATTTCTTGTATTAGCGTTGTAATAGGTCTTATTTTGGGAAGCTCTATGTTTTCATCAGGTAAAGAAGTTGTCCGTGACGGATTACAAGGTGTTGTTGTTAATCCTGAAGTTCCTAACGGCAGACCTCGCTGTGGTATCGCCGAAAAAACTCAAGGTTGCGTGCTTTATATTATGAATCCTCAAAGACAAGACTTAAATGGTCGTGATTTTTACGATTTAGCTGCGCAACTTACCGGAAGACAGCGCTTTGTTGTTGAAACAGGCAATATGCGCTACGCTACGGTAAAGGTTAAACCCGGAAATATTGCACAACTCAATATTCCGCCGTTACAATAAATTTTAAGCCACCATATCGGTGGCTTTTTTATTGTTTATATTTAATCACAAACGGATATTTTTCTGTTTCCTGATAGGGTTGAAAATATTTCAGCCTATCATTGAAGCTTTCTTCATCTATAAAAAGTGATTTATCATTATGTTGCGTTCTGTGAAATGTTCTTTGTCTGGCAATATCCATATCGCAATCAATAACATGAAAGAAAACATTATCGGTTAATTTTTTTGCCCATTCGTAATATGTTTTACGGCTTGTTTGGCTCCAAAATCCATAATCTAAAATCACGTGATGTTTATTTTGAACAGATATTTCAGCTTCTTTTCTTATAAAAGCATCAACTTGATTATATTGTTCTTGAAAATTATCGGGAGTTCTGCCGTATCTTTCAAACATATAATCGTCATGGGTATATCTTTTTGCCGGTATAGAAGTTTCGAGTTTTTTCGAAAGTGTTGTCTTTCCAAACCCGATAAAACCGCAGACAAGATGTATTGACGGCGACACATCGCCTGCAATACCAAACACAAACTTAAAATTATTTCTGTTTTTGGTTTTAATTTTAAATCCGTCATTTGCGGAATAACTGAAAACTTTTTTACCAATCCATACTCTCAGGTAATACTTTTTATTTTCAATTTTTATATTTGCTTTTGTTCGGATTTCATTATTTGCGCATTCAATTTCGGTGCTTCTTCCGATACCGAAGCGATTGTTATCAAAATCAATTCCGTATTCAATGTATGCTTGCATAAACTTCTTCTCCGTTGACTTTAGTTTATACAAAACAATATTCGCAGTCAATGTGTTATTTAATTACTCCGCAAGCAATACGTGCACCTCCTCCGCCTGAAGATAGCGGAATATCTTTATAATTATCACCTCCCGAGTGAATTATTATGGAACGATTTTTAAAGTCTTTAACTTTTATATTTTTTAAATAAAATTTTCTTTTTACATTTTTGTTTTCACCTACGGACAGATACGGCAAATCGCCTAAATGTCCTCCGCCATTGGGACCTAGATGCTTATTAGTATTATAAGGGTCAAAATGTCCACCTGCTTTATATGCAAATTCAGTTTTGTTTTTATCGATTATATGTGCAGAGCAGTCGGGATTTTCGTGAATGTGAAATCCGTGTTCTCCTTGAGGTAAATTGTTAAGATTGACTTCTACCAACAGCCCTTTTTTAGTATCTTTAAACCAAACGGCTCCTATCTTGGTACCGCTATCAGTCAAAAACAGTTCTGTTTTTATTTTTTCTTGATGATTAACGCATCCGAAAAGCAAAAATATTATAATTAAAACATATCGCATCTATATCTCCTTAAAAAAGATATAGTCAACAAATTAAAAAAAACAGTGCAAATATGAAAATTTTAGTAAAATTATTTAAGCGGCAAATATACGGTAAACGTAGTTCCTTCATAATTTGTTGAAGTAACGGTTAAATTTCCTCGATGCCGTATGATAATCTGTTTAGCGATAGATAGTCCTAATCCGGTTCCTTTTATGTTTAGATTTTTATGTTCTTGTAAACGATAAAATCGTTCAGTAACTCGAGCTAAATCTTCAGAACTTATTTTAGGTCCCTTATTATTTACAGATATTGCCAATGCTTTTCCTGTTGCTACATTAAAAGCCTTTGACGGAGGAATACTGTCAGCTATTTTCACACTGATAAGCACATCTGACGGACTTACTCCATACTTTAAAGCATTATCGGTCAAATTTTGAATCAGTTGTTGAACCTGTCGGCTGTCTGCAATAATGTGGGGCAATTTTTCAGGCACATCGGTAACAATTTTCATATTTCGCTCTTTAGCCTTAAGAGATAAGGCTTCGGCAACATCTTCAATAATATCCCCTACCCTTACTTTATCTTCCGGACTTTGATCTTGAGATAATTCAATTCTGGATAAAGATAATAAGTTTTCAATTAGAGCGGCCATATATTCGGCTTGATCTGCCATAATTTTTAAAAAAGTTTCTCTGGCATCGCTGTCATCTTTTGCTGAAGTTTGTAAAGTTTCGATAAAACCGGAAATAACAGATAGCGGAGTTCTTAATTCGTGGCTTGCATTAGCCACAAAGTCAGACTGCATTTTCTCAATTTTCATTGCTTTTGTTAAATCATACAGAGAAATAACGGCAACTGCTCGTCCTTTAGAAAACCAAGGAAGTTGTTTTATATGTGCATATATCTTTTTATTAAACGGTTCTTTGGCATAAAATATCAGATTTTCAGACTCACTTTCTTTTTTCAAAACCTTGCTTACTGCTTTAATAAAGTTATTTGAATTAAAAACATTTTCGATATTTTTATCGGTAATATTTTCGCCCAATAATTTTCTTGTAGAAAGATTTGCCCCCAAAATATTGCCTGAACGGTCAATCATTAAAATCGGATCAGGAAGAGTATCTAATACGGCCGTATCAGACATACTCTGAGCTTCAAGCGCATCTGTTTTATAAACCCAAAATTTGTGCATTGAGTTAATGGCTTGGGCAATTTCTTTTGCTTCCTGCTCAGTTAATTTGACATCAAATTCTTCGTCAACTTCTCCTTTTGCCAAACCATAAATATATTTTTTTAATTGCTGTAATTCAAAACTTATCGGCAGTAAAAAAGCAATATTGAAAATGATTATCATAGTGTAAGAAACTATTGCCCAATAAGCTGTTAAAAGCTCAAAAAAAGCAAGCATTATGAACACTAACGCGGAAGGAATCGATAAAATAAGAACTCTGGCTACAAAATCGGAGTTTTTTTCAATAGCGGTAAAACCAAACTTATTTAATTTCATCAAATACCCCCGTATAAAATGCAAAAAAAAATAGACTTTCGGATAAAATATTTTATTATATAAAAAGTTTAAAATCATTTAATAACAGATTGCGCAGAAAATGAATAAAACAACAAACGATGTTACCCCTTCCATGAAACAGTATCTTGACGTAAAAAGTGAGTATTCCGACTTTTTAGTGTTTTATCGTATGGGAGATTTTTATGAACTGTTCTTTGAAGATGCCATTGTTGCAGCTAAAGCATTAGATATTGTGCTCACAAAAAGAGGAACATATAACGGACAACCAATTCCGATGTGCGGCGTTCCGTTTCATGCTTATGAAAACTATATGGCAAAACTTATTCATCAAGGATTTAAAGTAGCAATTTGCGAACAGGTAGAAACTCCCGAGCAAGCAAAAATACGCGGAGGATATAAAGCCGTAGTTAAAAGAGAAGTCACACGCTTGGTTACATCAGGAACTCTAACCGAAGATAATTTGCTTGATGCCAGATCAAATAATTATCTTTTATCATGCTCATCTAATGTAAAAAGCATAGGATTTGCATGGCTTGATCTTTCCACCGGTGCATTCAATACGCAACATATTGATTTAGGGCAAAAAAAAATATCTGATGTGTTGCAAGCATTTTTATCTAATATTGATGCCGGAGAAATTATTGTTTCAGATAATATGTTAGATAATGCGGACACATTTAAAATTCTGCGACGTTACCAACAAAAACTAACCGTATTACCGCATGCTCGTTTTAACTTGCTTAGCGCACAAAAAACTATAGAAACAACTTTTAATGTTCAGACATTAGAATCTTTCGGTTCATTTTCAAAACAAGAAATTATTGCCGCAGGTGTTGCTCTCGATTATATTAAAATTACGCAAAAAGGACAATTTCCGCAACTTAAAATTCCCAAAAAATACTCACAAAACAATTTTATGGAAATTGATTATGCCACCAGATATAATTTAGAATTGTTTTGTTCTGTCAGCGGTGATAAAAAAGTATCTTTACTAAACACTATTGACCGCACAATCACGCCATCCGGTGCTCGTCTTTTTGCTAGCAGACTGTTAAATCCGTCCGTTGATATTGAGCTAATAACAGATAGGCTTAATATGGTAGATTTCTTTATAAAAGCGCCCGAAATACGCAACACTTTGAGAGATTACTTTAAGCAAATATCTGACTTAGAACGCATTATATCAAGAGTAAGTCTTAATCGATGCGAACCTAAAGAAATTGTTGCTCTTGGGACAACGTTGTCCTATATTCCGAAAATTCGTAACTTAATTAACAATATAGGAAACTATAATTTATCGGTAGATACAGTTCCTGATAAAATAAATGACTTACTTAACAGTTTAGCTGACTTTAGTTCATTAGTAACCGAAATCAACGACGCATTCAAAGATAGTGAAGAGATACCTTCAAAATCACGTGACGGAGGATTTATTCGCGACGGATATAATGCTGCGCTTGATCATTTACGTAATATGGAAACAGATCAAAAAGCGGCTATTTCATCATTAGAGCAAAAGTATATTCAAGAATCAGGCGTTTCAGCTCTAAAAATTAAACACACAAGCGTCTTGGGATATTTTATCGAAGTTCCTGCAAAAATGGCAACAGATATGATACAAAAACCCCAATTCATTCACAGGCAGTCAGTTCTCAGCGGTGCAAGATTTACAACCGTTGAACTGAATGAAATGGAACAAGATTTAAGAAACTCATCTGAAAAAGCTTTAGCTATGGAGTTGAGTTTATACGAAAATTTAATGAAACAAATTTTATGTGTGGTTTCATCAATTTATAACGTTGCTGATGTTTATTCAGAATTAGATGTTGCCAGCGCATTGGCTGATTTAGCCGTTGAAAAAAAATATTGCCGCCCCGTTATCGATAACAGTTTAGATTTTATCGTTAAAGACGGAAGGCATCCGGTAGTTGAAAAAGCTATTGAAAAGTCTATGGAAGGCTCTTTTATCTGTAATGACTGTTTATTAAATCATTCAGATAACAGAATTTGGTTGCTTACCGGACCTAATATGGCCGGTAAATCGACATTCTTACGCCAAAATGCCATTATTGCAATTATGGCTCATATAGGCTCGTATGTTCCTTGCTCGTATGCCAAAATCGGCGTTATCGATAAAATATTTTCTCGTGTCGGTGCTTCTGATGATTTATCAAGAGGGCATTCTACATTTATGGTTGAAATGGTTGAAACAGCTTCAATATTAAATCAAGCTACCGAAAAATCGTTTGTCATTCTTGATGAAATAGGACGAGGAACCGCAACTTATGACGGCTTATCAATAGCGTGGTCAGTTGTAGAATATTTACACGAAGTAAACAAATGCCGTTCTTTATTTGCTACGCATTATCACGAACTTACAGTTTTAGCAAAAAAATTAAAACAATTAACTTTGCACTGTATGAAAATAAAAGAATTTAACGGTAATGTCGTATTTTTACATCAAGTTATCGACGGAGCAGCAGACAGGTCTTACGGTATACACGTTGCTAAATTGGCAGGTCTTCCGCAACTGGTTATAAAACGTTCGGAACAAATATTAAAATCTTTGGAACAAAATCCCAACAAAAATACTATAACCGAAATTGAAAATGACCTGCCGTTTTTTTCAGTGTTAAAAAATGAACAAAAAACTATAACCCAAATTTTTGAAAAACACAATCCG
>JBGVOY010000091.1:0-2121 GCA_045126755.1 Alphaproteobacteria bacterium
AAGTTGTTGAACTTTCTGAACAAGCACAAGAAGCTCATGAACAAATGCTTTCTTACTTCAGAAAAACTGATGAAATCAGAACTGCTGCTGATGAAGCACACAAACAATTCATCCAAGCTAGAAAAAATGCTTCCGCTAAACATGAAGAATTCAAAGCTATCTTAAGCGACATCCATGTTATCAACAAAAAATTAGGTTCCAACAAACCTAAGAAAAGGAAAAATGATAACAAAGGTGGATCAGGTTCTAACAAAAACCGTGAAGAAAGGGAAAGAGCTGAAGAAATCTTTGCTAAATTCAAACAAGGTGGAAAAGTTTCCACTGAAGAGATTTTACTCTTGCAAAAATATAATATAGGTTAAGCAATTAACCTCTATTTTTTTTATTTTTTTTAAAAAGGTCTTACTATGTCAGAAGAAAAAATCGAAACTTGTTTTATTTGCGGAAAAGAATTTGACATGGCCAAAGCTGATTTAGCATATTACAGAAATGGCAAATATCCAATCTGTGATTACTGTGCTGATTTTTACGGGTTTTTCCAGGAAGATTTAACCCCTGAAAAAGAATAACTTTTTTTTATCATTTTTTCAATGTAATATTATAGTATATTACCAAATGTTTTTACCATTTGGCGATTACTTTTCAAATGCTCTCTTGGACTTCTTTTAAATATAAATCAACAACATATTGAATAATTGAATTTTGATAAAATTCATATTTCACTAAAAAAAAATATGCTGAATTTTAGTAGGGGCGTTATTTTTATGTGTTTGGTTGTGAATAAAGGTTTGAAATTGGAACTTTTACCTAGTAAAAGCATGATTCAGGTTTTAGAGCAGAATATAGGTAATGCACGCTTTATATGGAACAATATCCTTGGCATATATTGTGATTTATATGAACTATTTAAATTTCACGGATGCCCATTATCTCCCACAATCAACAATTTAAATGCTATTTTGAAGATGTTGAAACAGGAAAATAGTTTTTTGTATGATGGAGAGTCTACCAGCCAGCAACAGGTTTTTCGTGATTTAAATAAAGCATTTACTAAGTTTTTCAAAGAAAAACATGGTTTTCCAAAATTTAAATCCAAAAAGAACCATAAACAATCTTTCAGAATTCAAAAAAACGGAAATAACATCAAGATAACCAACCGTAGAATACGCTTAGCAAAACTGGGATATGTACATTATCGCACAAGCAGCAAATACAAAAAATTGCTTAAAAATTCTAAAATCAATAATGTAACTGTTAAAAGAGAAAACGGCAAATATTACGCAATAGTAAACATAACAACAACCGTAGAAGAACTAGAAAAAACTGGTAAGCATATTGGTATTGATCTTGGATTAAAAAATCTCGCAACACTTTCCACCGGCCAAGAGATAGTCAACCTTGACCTAACACACGAAGAGGAAATGATTCACAAATACCAACGAAAACTAAATCGACAGAAATACATGAGCAATAACTACAAGAAAACGCTGCAAAAATACTACAAATGGCTAAATAGAAAAAACAACAAAATACAAAACGCATACCACCAACTAAGCAAATATCTAGTCAGAAATTATGATATAATTGCAATGGAAGACTTAAACATAAAAGGCATGTTTAAAAACAAAAAATGGGCACCCAAACTACAAAGAATAAGTTTATACAAACTCGTCAAAATGATAAAATACAAAGCAGAATGGTACAAAAAAACATTCATACAAATCGATCGATTCTATCCATCCAGCCAACTATGCAATAACTGCGGATACCAAAAACACGACCTAACACTCGGCATAAGAGAATGGACCTGCCCCGTATGCAAAACAAAACACAACAGAGACATCAACGCCTCAAAAAACATACTGCAAAAAGCAATACAAGAAAATATTGTGAACTCGTAAGTCAACGAGGGATAGCTTGGTAATCCTTATGTCTCACAAGAGCATAACAGCCCAAGAATAATTTTACAAAATGGTAAAAACATTAAGTAAAAGACTATAATATTACTCAAAACTTTTTTTTATAGAAATGTTTTTATATAAGAAATTATTTTAAATTAAATTCAGTTATTATTTTTTTTTAATTGGGGGACGTATATAATATGCATGAAGTAATTGTTTG
>JBGVOY010000092.1:0-3564 GCA_045126755.1 Alphaproteobacteria bacterium
CATTCATGTTCACATCTCGAGCATTTCCACCAAACTTTTTTATGACTACCACATGTAATTTCATTGGGATTTAAGCCTTCATTTGCTTCCCAATCCCATTCTTTCATTAATTCTTCGTTTTCTGATAGATATCTTTTAGTCACTTGAAACTCGCTTGATGATAAAACGATTTATACTTTAACAATAAAAATCAATTAAGTAAACAAAAAACCACCCTAAAGGGTGGTTTAACTTAATGGTCGGAATCAACTCACAAATCACGAACTCAATTTATATTGACATTGCATGTTTTTTTTATGTATTCTGGCGAAAAAGGAGGAATGCTATGAAAGAGATCAAAAAAGCCCTTAAAAAACTAAAAAAAGATGCTTATCAAAAATATAAAAATGAAGACAAACCAACGAAAAAGGAATCATTATCCTACTTTGGTAGATGCATTTTGTATTCATCTAAACTTATTTTTAAAGAAAAAGAAATTATTACTTTTGCTATTTTGCAACTTGTCTGTATTGGATTAGGATATTACCTTTGGGTACAAATGTTAGATTGGATTCCTGAAGAATTCTGGGAAAGTACTAAAGATTCTGACGGCGGTTCTCCAGCTGATATTGTCTTACTTCTGTGGTCTTTTTTCTGTGTTGGTTTAACTGCATATCCTCTTGGATTATTAACTGCTTGCATGGGTGCTGCCCATTTTTTACATGAAAATGGAGAAGAATCCACTATTGCAAAATGTTTTCGGATTGTCTTGCCAAGGGCGTGGCCTATTTGGATATTCTGTTGGCTTGATGGTTGGTGGACTGTTAATAGAATTCTAGAGCGACTTCCCAAAAAACGGGACCGTGTACCTTTGTCTCAAAAACTAATCAATGAGGCTATTTATCAAGCTTGGAAAATTGCTTCATTAGGATTTTTGTCAGCATTGATTATTGGACGAGGTGTAATAAATAGCTGTAAAGATTCATTGGGTGTCTTAAAAACACACTTTAAAACAATTTGTCAATTGAGAATGGCTTATTCTGCCATTTGTTGGTTTTTCGGAATAGCTTCTTATGTCGGTGCGATTTTTATGGCTCCTTACATTTTCTCGCATATATCCAGCGATAATGATATGTACACTTTTTATGTGTTTGTTGGTTTCCCAATGTTGATTGCATTATTTTTTATTCAAGTGTTTTTCAGACCAATTTATATTCTGTCTGCCTGCCGTATTTATTCCAACTATGTACGCGAAAATAACATTCCAATTGAATTACCAACGGTTTCAAAATTTTCCAGTACAATTGTTGCTTTTCTCGTATTGGGAATAATTATTGGTACGGTGTTTTTATACCGAGATGCATTAGGAATTACGGCTCTTTTATCCATTCCATATAAATAAAAAGGACGAAGTAAAATTACTGTTTTTTCTAGGATGGTGGGTTTAGGCTCCCAAGTGATGAGCATTGATTTTAAAGGATTTTTCTTCTTGAAAGTTCGTAAATCTAGAAAAGTGGTCATTTTTGACAGTTGGACATGCGAACTCGCACAAGTGCTTATAAAATAAAGAAAAAAGCACCATTTCTGATGCTTTGTGTTTAGTGGTCGGGACTAGAGGATTGATTTTCGTTTCACTCAATCGCACTAGCGCTCATTAGCTTTCAGCCGACCGGCGTTCTTCCGCCCGCCTTTCGCTTGTTGTCGAAACTCCTTCTCCGGAGCTTAAAACCTCATACCATAAAAAAAACCACTCATAAAGAGTGGCTTTTTTTATGGTCGGATTGACTAGATTGGCTTTGCCGCTTCGTTACATCTGCCTTACGGCACCGGCGTTCTTCCGCCCGCCTGATGTGCCTTGTCGAACTAGCTTTTTCGCTAGTTCGAACCTAGACCGACCATACAAAAAGGGGCGCTTTACAGCACCCCTTTTTTGTTGGTCGGATTGACTAGATTCGAACTAGCGACCTCTTCGACCCGAACGAAGCGTTCTACCAGGCTGAACTACAATCCGTTTGTTCTTTATTGCTTATACATCATTATTTTTTTAAAACAAGTCTTTTTTTTAATAAAATGCAAAAAAATATAGAAATTTCGTTTTATCAAAATATAATATTAGTAAATAAAGGAAAATAATGGCCTGTTACACTGTTTATAATAGCCCTATCGGCAAAATTTTTATTGTAGAGAATAACGGATTTATCTCTAATGTTTCTTTTTGTAATAATACAATTAAATATATACCACAAAAAACAACCCCTCTCTTGAACACGGCTTGCGCTCAATTAGAAGAATATTTTTGCCACAAGAGAACATCATTTAATATACCGATTTTACCGCAAGGAACCCCTTTTCAACAAAAAATATGGAAAGAATTGTTAAATATTCCTTATGGAAAAACTAAAACTTATCTTGAAATCGCTTCAAAATTATATTCTCCTAAATATTGCCGTGCTGTCGGATTTGCCAATAACCAAAATCCGATTGCCATAATTATTCCGTGCCATCGGGTTATCGGTTCAAACGGAAAACTTATCGGTTATGCCGGAGGAACTCATATAAAACAGTTCTTACTTAACTTAGAAAGGAATTAAAATGCTTAAATTAGGTTGTCATTTATCTTCTTCCAAAGGTTTTGAGGCTATGGGCAAAAATGCTCTTGATATAAATGCAAACACTTTTCAATTTTTTACTCGCAATCCGCAAGGCTCCAAAGCAAAAGATATTGATTTGAACGATATTAACAAATTTATTGATTTATCTGAAAATCATAATTTTACGCAAATTGTAGCTCATGCACCCTACACTCTCAATCCTTGTTCTGACAATCCCAATACTGCCGAATTTGCAGAACTTGTATTTGTTGATGATTTAAAACGTATGGAACTAATCCCTGACAACTATTACAACTTTCATCCCGGAAGCCACGTCGGACAAGGATTTGACATCGGAATTAAAAAAATTGCCCATTTGTTAAATAAAATCATAACCCCGACACAAACGACCACAGTTTTGTTAGAAACAATGTCCGGTAAAGGCAGCGAAGTAGGTTCAACCTTCGAACAACTGCAAGAAATTATAACAAGAGTTAACCTAAAAGAAAAATTGGGAGTTTGTCTTGATACTTGCCACGTGTATTCTGCCGGATATGACATTGTAAACCGATTAGATGCAGTTTTAGAACAATTTGACAACATTATCGGACTTAATAACTTAAAAGCCATACACCTAAACGATAGTAAAATGCCTTTTAACTCAAAAAAAGACCGACATGAACAAATCGGAAAAGGCACAATCGGACTTGATGCCATACTTAATATCATCAATCACCCAAAATTAAAACACCTACCTTTTATTTTAGAAACTCCAAACGATTTATCAGGTTGGAAACAAGAAATAGAACTTTTAAGAAGTAACTGTTTATAAAAAATTTATATTTACAATACGAAAAGCCCCTGAAAAAAATCAGGGGCTGAATTTGCTTTAAGGTAATTTCTTAAAATTATTTCAAAATTTTAGAAACAACACCGGCACCAACTGTGCGGCCACCTTCACGAATAGCAAAACGTAAACCTTCGTTCATAGCAA
>JBGVOY010000093.1:0-7962 GCA_045126755.1 Alphaproteobacteria bacterium
GAAGGTCGTTGGTTCAAATCCTTCCCCCGCAACCATTAAAACACCCATTAGGGTGTTTTTTTATAATTAGCGGATTTGATGCTTCTCTGCAAGTAAAAAGCGGCTGAAAGAACGCCGGTGAGCAAAGCGAATGAGCGCCAGTGCCGAAGCAAAGCGAAATCAAATTCTTGCTTTTCTAGCCTCATAAACACCTATTAAGGGTGCTTTTTTTATGCTTGCCGGATTTGAAACCTCCATTGTCAACTTCTTATACTCTCGATAATGGTCTTTATTATAGATAGATTCTGCTGTTAAATTTTGCATATCTAACTCTTTAAAATACTTACTCAACAATCCTTTTTTCATTTCCGAAGAACTTTTGCCATCCATTGTCTGCAAATAATATAAACAAAGTTTTAGAGCCATATTTGCAAAAGATTTTTTTTGTTGTTCATACAGGCCATTGTCTGTCAAAAACTTCTTAAATTCGACAAGCGCTTGACAAGGACTTTCCCAAGATTGATGTTTACTTCCTTGTAAAGATTTAGGGTTATTTACCCTATAACTGACAAGAGGTTCATCTACCAATGAAATTTTTTTGGCAGATACCAAAGCTGAATATATAAAAGATAAATCAGTAGTGTTTAAAGTTCCGCCAAAACGAATATTTAAACGATTTACAAGTTGCGAAGAAATTATTTTGTTCCATGTAACAAACGAAAGTGCCTGAAATAAATGTTCTCCAAAATCATCAACACTGTTTGCCTTATCACGATATTTAAACCGTTCCGGACAAACAGCCCAATCCAACTCTTTAGATTGCTTGGTAACATCATTATATTCTTTAGCTCGCCAAACGGTAATATCCGATTTTGTCAGCCATGCTTTTTTATAGCTTTTTTCAAGCATATCCGGCTTAAAAAAGTCATCTGAATCAAGAAAAGTAATATATTTTCCCTTCGCAACCGTAATGCCTGCATTCCTTGCTGCTCCCGAACGATAATTAGGTTGAGATAAAACTGTAATACGATTATCTTTTGCTGCATACTGCTTTAAAATTTGCAACGAATTATCCGTAGAGCCATCATCAACACAAATAATTTCAATTTCTTTTAGTGTTTGATTAACAATGCTGTCAAGCGATTCTTTTATATGTTCTTCAGCATTATATACAGGAACAACCACAGAAATTTTAGGTTGATATTCAACTTTGTTCTGAGCAACAACTATAGCTTTTGTGTCTTTTTCACCTTCAGCATTTCTTACTAAAACTTCATTATTTTCGGAGGGCATATTTTATCCTTTTAATTTAACAACTATATCAGTATACAACACATTTATACTACTTTTTAATTAACTTTGCAAATGTTTATTCTACAACTTGACAAACTGGTTTTAAGTTATAAAATCATTTAGTTAATTCTTAGGAGATACAAAATGGCAAAAGAAATTGAACGTAAATTTTTAGTAATCGGCGATAAATGGCGCGAACTGGCCAAAGGCACACACTATCGTCAAGGCTATCTCAACAGCATAAAAGAAAGAACAGTTCGTATCCGAACAATTGATGATAAAGCTTATTTAACCGTCAAAGGCCCGACCGTAGGTGTTACACGTATGGAGTTTGAATACGAAATTCCTTATAATGATTGTGTTGAAATGCTGGATAATTTGGCCGAAAAACCGATTATTGAAAAATCTCGTTACAAAATTAAATCCGGTGAATTAGTTTGGGAGATTGATGAGTTTTTTGGAGTAAACGAAGGCTTAATTGTTGCCGAAGTAGAACTCAACAGCGAAGAACAAAAATTTGAAAAACCGGAATGGATTGGCGAAGAAATATCCGGTGATCCTCGCTATTTCAATTCAAATTTGGTAAACAATCCTTATACCACTTGGAAAAAATAATTTTAAGGACATAAAAAATGACTGATGTATATGCAAAAAATGTAGCCGTATCTGCTGATGATGCCGCAAAACTGACACCTCGTGCCGAATTTAGGGTTTTTGGTAAAGACATTATAGAAAATGTAAAAGAGCGTATGTGGGAATGCAAAGCAACACTATACAAAGCTCGTGTTATGCCTGCAGAAACATACATTTTATCTAAAAAGACTAATGAAGCTAACGTAAAAGTTCGTGACGGCTTACTTGATATAAAAACAAAAGTCGGACAAACCGAAGAAGGTTATGAAATTTTTCAACCTCGCGGCAAATTTCAATTTCCGGTTAAAAAAGAAGAACTTCAAACTATCTTAGAAAACTTACAAGTTGAAATTGCTCTAAATAAAGAAGAATACTCTTTTGATGAATTTTGCCAAATGGTAAAAGACCATAACGATTTAACTTTAGTAACGGTAGAAAAGAAACGCTATGGTTTTTCTGTTAACGGTGTAATTTGTGAATATGCTTATGTATGGTTCAACGGAGCATTGGTTGAAACGGCTTGTTGCGAAAGCGAAGACTATACCTCAATGAAAACCGCCGTTGAAGCTTTAGGCCTATCTTCAATGGAAAATACAAACTACTTAAAAGCAGCTAAAAAAGTTGTAGGATTCTGATTATATCATAAATTATAAAAACTAATCCCGAAAACTGCCAATGCAATTTTCGGGATTTTGTTTACTTAAGAGCATTACACAGCTCCTCTAGCCGCCTTTTATCATCTGTGTGATAATCAAGCATCTTGTAAGAAAACATACACACAACCTTCAAAAAAGCTCTGACAAGCGTTTTGTCCTCGGTTGAGATTGAATGTAAAATCTTTAACTCAAGATTGTTGGTAGCGTTTTGAAGCACATCTCTTTTGTTGATTATTGATGACCCGTCATAAAGCCATCCGACCATCTTCATATACTTAGTTACCTGCTCATCGGCCACGACCTCCGGTAACTGCATACATGTTTGAAGCTCCATAAGACAAAGCTCACGAAAAGCATTTTTTCTTTGGCGGCAAATATCATCTCCTTTTGCCTCCAAATAACAAGATACCATTTCATTGATAGTCTTTGACCATGAGTTGCGTTGTCGATAATGACTTTCGGCTACAAACCTCTCGATTGTTGCAGGGGTGAAAAACTCCGTTCTTCCCAAAACCCTACACACTCTTAATTTTTCTTTTATGCGCATAATAGTTTATTTATATAATGTTAACATTTACAATGTGCCACATAAAAACCATTTTGTCAACTTATATTTTTATATTCATATAAAATGTGTTGTAATAAAATGTAACATCTTTTTAAAAGCCTTTTACTGAAAAATATGATATAAATGCTTAAATTTCGATAAACCATTCAAGGAAAAGATATGACAAATACAATTAAAGTTGCTGTTATCGGCGCAGGTGTTATGGGTAAAAACCACTTAAAAACATACAAAAACCTTCAAGGTGTTGAACTCGTCGGTGTATATGATATATTCCCCGAAGCTGCTAAAAATGCCGCTGAAATGTTTGGCATTAAGGCTTTTTCATCATTAGAAGAAACCGCAGCTAACGTTGATGCCGTAAGTGTTGTAACAACTTCCGTTACTCATGCCGATGTCGGTGAATTTTTCTTATCAAGAGGTATTCACTGCCTTATTGAAAAACCGTTGGCTACAACCGAAGAAGAATGTAACCGTTTGATGAATGCTGCCAAAGAAAACAATGTAACATTGTTGGTTGGCCATATTGAGCGCTTTAACCCTGCTGTTGAGCAAATGTCAAAAATCTTGTCCGATACATCAAAAATTCGTTCATTAACCGCACAACGTATGTCTGCTGCAAGCGGCCGTATTACTGACGTTGATGTTTCTATGGATTTGATGATTCATGATGTTGAGGTAATTCAGTCTTTGGTAAAATCCGAAGTTACAAATATTCAAGCTTGCTCTGTTAAAACCGCAGATAAACCTGAAGGTAAAGATTATATAAGCGCTATTTTAGAATTTGAAAATGGTGCTACTGCCAATTTAACGGCAAGTCGTATCACTCAAGCTCGTGTTCGCACATTAACCGTTACAACCGACACAAACTACATTGATATGGACTTTATAAACCAAAGCATTAACGTTCACTCACAAGGACGTATGCCCTATGTTAACCAAGACAGTATTCCTGATTGGATGAACTATGGTTTAAAAGGCAGTGTTGAACAACTGTTTATTCCGACAAATCAACCATTGGCTGCTGAACTTAATCACTTCATTGATTGTGTAAACGGTAAAAGCACACCCAGAATTACCGGTGAAAACGCATTGAAAGCCTTAAAAGTTATTTGGGAAATCCAACGCAAATTAGGTTTTATTAAAAATGACAATAAATCATTTTTAAGTATTGCAGCCGAATAAATTAAAAAGCACCTTTAAAGGTGCTTTTTTTAATATACAACTTTATTCAAATACAATCCCGAAGCAGGGGCCGTAACTCCGGCACTGCTTCTTTTTTTACTCTCTAAAATTGTTTTTACATCTTCAGGTTTCAAATGTCCATCGCCAACCATTTTTAATGTTCCGACCATATTTCTGACCTGATGATACAAAAACGATTTTGCTTCAACAATAAAATCTATTTCATCGCCATTAACAACAATATCAAGCCGGTCTAATGTTTTCATAGGCGAAAGTGCTTGACATCCGGCTCCCCTGAAAGAACTAAAATCGTGATGACCTAATAAATATTTAGCCCCTTCTCTCATCAGGTCAACATTTAGCGGAAAAGGAACCCACCAAACTCTGTTTTCCAATAAAATCGGCCTTGCACGTCGGTTTAAAATTCTATAAATATACCCTCTGCCTTTTGCTTTAAATCTGGCATGGAAATCATCATCTACAGATTCAACATCAAGCACGGACACAGGAGCCTGCATATCTCTTAAATGAGCATTAAAAGCCTCACGTAAGCGAAAAAGTTCCATTTTCGTATCCAAGTCAAAATGGGCAACCTGCGCCGTTGCATGAACACCGGCATCAGTTCTGCCTGCGGCTAAAACTTCTGTTTGTTGATGAGAAAACGCAAACAAAGCTTTTTCCAAATATTGTTGGACACTTTCTCCTTCTTGTTGTTTTTGCCAGCCTATTAAGTTTGTGCCGTCATATTCTATGGTAATTTTGTATCTTGTCATATTGTTTGTTTATCTGATTTTTTACATATTTGCAAGAAGTTTATTCTTGACCGGAATATGCTTTTATTGTAATATCTAGCAAATTTTAAGCTTATGTGGTTCTTTATTATTCTTGTCTTGACCTGCATTCCTGCGGTTATCTTATCTCTTACGCCGGACAAAAATAATGATTGGCAAGAGGTAGACATTAAGGCTGAGCTTCTTGTTCCTATCAACGAACAAGAAGATGTCTTGAAGTGGTTCGCCAAATATGTTATTGACGGCGAAGAATTCTACATTATCGTCATCTGTTCAAAAGAACACCAAAAAGGCGATATGGTTTGTGTCGATTCGGCGCATACTTATTACGAGTATCACGTCTACAATGAATCGAACAATGATGATGCTTAATATTAAAGAGGGCAGCTCTCAAGCTCCCCTCTTTTGTTTAATCTAACAATTCTAAAGTGCTTTTTTGTAAATCGCTAATTCTGCCATAATTAACAGTATCGTTTGTCTGAGTATAAATAGCTAAAAGACGTTGGCAAATATCTAAAGTGTTTTTACATTTTTCCATAACGGAAATATTTTCATAAGTAACATAATTTAACGCCTTTTCCAAATACATTGCCTGCAATTTTATATCATCTGTGCCGTTTGCCAACTCAACAAAAGCTTGGCGTTTCATATCTTCCGGTTCTAAATTTGCCATTTGCTCTAAAGTTTTTCTCCACGACTTTTCATCTGCCAGTTCACTGTAAATATGGGCAATTTTTTCCAAAACAGACTTTTTATAATCCGGCATATTTATAAATTCTATGGCGTTCTTAAAATATTCAAGTGCATATATATAATTTTCGTCGGTATATTCTACCTGATTCTTTTCCAAAAAAATATCACCGATATTGTTATAGGTCCAAAATAAAACCTGATTACGTTTAAGAGTATCATCTTCAGCACATAATTTAGATTCTGCACAATAGTTAATAACTTCATTAAAGGCAAAAATTTTTTCATCAGAGTCTTTTAAATATTTTGCTTTTTCATAAGCGGCCCTATACACTTTTAATAAATCTTGAGCATTTTCAAAGGGTTTTATTTGAGATTTCAGCATGCTACTAAAAACCTCCGGTGTTTAAGCAAAACTCTTTTCTTTTTAGCCGATATTTCTTAAACACTTCACATTTTTCGCAAATACACCCTCTGTCAAAATGTATACAATTACTTTTTTCAAATGCACAAAACATTTTTTCAAAATGCGTCATATTTTGCAATTTTTGAGTAGATATATCCTGATTTAAATCTTGATTTTTCAGTTTACAAAACTTTTCGTATGACGGACACATCATACAAATACAATTACAAACATTTTCTTTAGTTTTTTCCACTTGCATATTTATTTCTCCCTAAACGGAAATTAAAATATGCTCTAATCACCAAAAAACAAGTTCAAGAAATATATTTTAAAGATTTAGATTCGCTCAAAAACGCCATCTGTAATCAAAGGTAAAAAATGATTAGTAACCGCAGGCTTAAAAGAAACTTCATCAACTCTTGCCCATAAAGGACCTTTATGACATTTCAATACCATCTCTTCGACTTTCTGAGCATCGCCTCGCATCAAAATTTCGACACTTCCGTCATCGCAATTTCTGACCCATCCGGATATTGCTCCGATAGATTTTGCTTCTTTCTCGGCCCAACGCCTAAAACCTACACCTTGCACTCGTCCTCTGATTTTTAAGTAAACTTCTCTCATTTTTGCAAATATTGCTCAGTGCTGATCAACGATTTTTTTATGCTGTTACGTCTTGCTTCGGCCACGGGCTCTGTTCCCCATTTACGAGCCTGATACAACTCTTCAAGTTCAGAAAGCTCAAAAGCTTGTTCAGCATTTATTTTACCTTTAACAAGAGCCAAAGCTAAAAGCACGGAACGCATATTTAATGCTGCAACATAAAATCCGCTCAACTCCTTATCCGAAAAAGAACTTAAATAATCTTTCAACTTAGATGAAGTATTTGAGTTTTCTGTTTGAACATTAAGAGTATCTGTCTTTTTAAAATTTACATTCACCGTTTGATTTGCCCAAACAATAATCGGTGTCCACAATTTTTCCTGTTCCTTTTGCACCTTATCATCAGTACTCCAAAACAACAAAACATCATTAAGCGCAAAATTAACTAATCTGTCAATTATTGCATCTTTATTTTTATGAACATCTTTTTCGACAACAGCCCAGTCCGTTTCTTGCATAATTATTTATTTCCTTTCAAAAAGTTTATAACACCATTAGCAGCATCGTTAACCAAATTAACACCGTCGCTTACAACATCGTTAGCGCCTTGATATATATTTTGACCGGCAGACTTTACTCCGCTCGGAGCCGGAAACATTTTTTCGTATGATGTTCCTTTTAATGCAGTATAGCAAGGATATTCATCTACATTAAACATAAGCTGTGAACCTAAAAATGCCGGACCGATTGCCGCAACACCGACCACATTCTTGATAACCGAAGAATTATCTATTGTCAAACTTGGTTTTTGAATTGTTCCTCCTACTTTTAGCATAGAAGAAATTGCCTGAACAAGATTTGTATCTGATATTTTACCGTTAAACGGTTTAATGGATAAATCTATTTTATCGTTTTTCAAATTAACATACCCGTCACTAACGATTGTAAACCGATTAGTCTTAAAGGCAATTCCTTTCGGAAAATTTGCTTTACCGTCAACAATATCAGAGCGAATAACCGCACAGGAAACATCCAAATTTTTATCGCTGGTTTTTATTTTCAACGCACTCAATATTTGAGAAACAAAACTGCCTTGCAAATATTTTAATGTTCCCATCTGAACTTTAGACTCTCCGACGACAACAATAAATTGCCCATTTA
>JBGVOY010000094.1:0-6279 GCA_045126755.1 Alphaproteobacteria bacterium
AAGATTTAATACCTGTTACAATTGCCGGCGTATGCAGTGTTTACGAAAATAATCTGTTGTATCGTTTATTAATCAATTTAAGTAAAAAAAACACATTTTTTCTGTATTTACTTTTGTTTTTTTTAAGATATACTAGCCATAGTTTTTTGATTATTTATTTAAATTATATTATCTATGAGAAATTATTTTAAAACCTTGTTTAAGGAAAGGTATCCTTATCCGATTGCTTATACCGACGGTACTATAAGCAGATTAAAATCCATCAAAGAAGGACGAACCGCAGTAGGTTTTATTGTAAAAGGTTACATAATAACCTTCCATCCGGTAGAAGTAGAAGCTAAAGAAGCTTACTGCTACAATAAGGTTGTTAAAAACACCGGTTGTTTTTCAAAACTTCCACCTCTTTCTGTAATGAAAAAGGTTATGAGAAACGTTAAAAAAGTAAATGAAATTATTAAAGATTTTAACGGAACTCCTTTTGAATCAAAATGGTATGGAGCAGAAAACGACAGGTATTTATACCCAATGAACCACACCTATGGTGGCAACATCATCAAAAAAGTTATAGGTATTCACCCTTTTATTTCAAGGTCTAACCAAGTCACTTTTTTGGAAGATAAAGTTGTTTTTTATCCTGCAATCAGAGTTTATCCTTATTGGTAATGATTACCTCGCAATTAGCGAGGTTTTTTTTTATTTTATAAGCGATTTTAAACCGGTGTCCATCATCTGCCTTTCGCTTAATATGTGAACTAACTTACTCGTGAGTTCAAATCTCATACCGCCCTAACAGCAAAACCCACCTTTCGGTGGGTTTTTTGTAATGGCGGATAGAGTGAGATTACTTCGTGCTCGGCGCTCACCGGCTTTGCCGACCGGCGTCCTCTCGTCCGCCTTTCGCTTGATGTGCGAACTCACTTACTCGTGAGTTCAAATCTCATACCGCCCTAACAGCAAAACCCACCTTTCGGTGGGTTTTTTGTAATGGCGGATAGAGTGAGATTCGAACTCACGGTACCCTTTGGGGGTACACACGATTTCCAATCGTGCGCCTTCGACCGCTCGGCCATCTATCCATCTGTTGAATCTTCTTAAATCTTTTTTTTTATTAAAGCAAGTGTTTTTTATGCTTATAAAACTTTTTTTATCAATAAAAAAGGCTGTCTTGGTAAACAGCCTTTAAAAATCGAATTCATCCATATTCTCTACATCTGTCAAATACGGATCATCGATATCAAAGATATCTCCGGAATATTTATCGGCGAAGAATTTATCATTGATTACAAAACCGCAAAGAGCTCTAGGGTTCTTTTTTGGATCAAGATAAATTCCTTCAGCAGGATAAATACTCTTCAACTCTACGTTCTGCGAGGTTAATACTTTGTGTACTAATTCCTCTTGTGTGTATTTCTTTCTCATATCTTATTTTAATAATTAAATTTTACATTATCAATGGTATGACATTTTTTTCGGCTTGTCAACACTTATTAAAGCTATTTGTGGTGCAGGCATAGGAATTTCAACACCTAAAGCTGATCTACCGTCATTGCATGCTCTAACTTTTGCTATCATATTATGTATACTCTCTAAAAACGGAGAATGCTCTTTAGGTGCTTGTTCTGATAAAACTCCATCACGTAAAGATACATCATAACTGACACCGTTATCCATTGTAATAGTATATTTATCAAAACCTTCTCTCTCAAGTTTCTTTACACATTTAGATTCTAAAATTTTTTCACTATTAACCGTAAAATAGTATCTGTTATCTATTGGCATAGATTCATTTGTAATATCAGCACCTATTGAATATTGCAATCGTCTTGACGCTCTGTTTAGTATATTACATTTTACCACTGTATTTTTGGACTTATCTTCGTCTTTTAATAAAAAGTTATATAAAACATTAAGTGCAACTGCATAAATTTCACTTCCTCTATGCTTACCTTGACAAGACGGATCTAAAAACAACCCCGGATCCCCAACGCAAAATTCCTTAATAGGTTGTTTTTGATCATCATAACCGACTAAATATTCTTTGGGGCTTGAACAAAGTCTTACTACTCCGATATTTTTCCCCGTTTCTTTATCTACAATCTTAAAGAAGAAAAATTTTCTGTCTTCAGAATTATTTGCCTCTATTCCACCTTTAATATATTTCTCAACCGGTTCTTTCCAAACATCTGCATCCTGTGAGGATTCTTTTTCCATATCAGGTTTTAAAAACTGAATATTGAAATGCCAATCTGTTAGAGGTATTGGTGGTTTTAAACTTTCATTGGTTACTTTTGTATATATTTCTCTATCTTTTTCAATATCAATACCTTGTCTTTTACATTCATTTATTATTTGTGACCTGTACCTTAAAGCTCTTTCTCTAGCCTTTTCAACAAACTGATCATATTTTTCATTTTGTTGCATATATGCTAATATATTGCATCTTTTCTTGATACGAGCACGCAAACTACCATTTTTTGTTCTCACACCTTCAGAACTTATTCCTTGTAGTCTGCTTGATAAAAACTTTTGTAAATCTTGTTTTGCCAGTTTATTAATGTAATCATTAAGTTTCTTTTCATCGAGCAACATTTCTACAGTGTCTTTCCAAGTCATTCTTTTGCTGATTTGCGCATAATTGATTACATCATCATCAGGATGAAGCTCTTCCATTATAAAACGACTTGTTTCTATTCTCATAAAAAAAACCTTATTATTAAACTCTCCTTTAATAATAAACTAATTATGATATTTTGTCAAATGTTTTTTAAGAAAACATATTTTCTACTTTATCTTTTAATTTGTTTACAGCATTTTTCATATAATAAGAAAAACCAAAACCTTTAAAATTGTCATACGTAGATAAATGAGATTTTATCATATTTGTATCGTATCCTGTTTTATTTTTTATTCTGCTATCAATATAAAACACAGGTTCTTTTAAATTTTCATCCGGATTTTTTAATGATTTTATTCTGATAAAAGGCATTTTTTTATATTTTAACAAATGCAAAGGATATGCTAACTGATCTTCTTTTTTATAATTTTTGATATAACCGTTTCCAACAAAACCCAGCTCGGTTAAAAATGGAGTTAAAACTGTTTCATAAGTATTTTTACCTAATTCAGGAGTTATACTTTTCCAAAATTCCTGAAATTTACAGTTAGTAATAATATTTTGATTAAAAACCATAAAATAACTGTCTAAATGATAATTACTGTTATAGTTTTCGGTTAATCCCCAAAAATCATAACCTCTTAATTCCATATAATCAAATATATCTTCTATATTTGTCATAGGACCATAGATGCTATCATTACATATTATCATTTCATCATACAATGCTAAATTTTTCCAACCGATATAGTGCATCAAATATTGCCATGAACCGAAGTCTTTTCCAAAATGCGGAGAACTTTGGGCGTATTTGGTATAAGCTCTTATTTTTGATAATTCTTTATCAGACATATTCGCATCAGCAAAATAATACACATCACTTATTTTTGAAAGTTCTTGTATTAAAAACACTACATAATCTTGTATTATATTATCCTTATCATAGCCAGCAATTAAACAAACTCTTCTATCCATTGTTTTCTCCTTATCCATAAACAACAGATATATTTTTAAATTCTCACTTTTAAAGGTTTTGTATAAAATATTTAAGCCTCGCTTAATGCGAGGCTTAATCTTTTTATTTTACTTCATCAGGATCACGAAGAACATATCCCCTGCCCCAAACAGTTTCAATATAGTTTTTACCACCTGATGCTTTTTCAAGTTTTTTACGCAATTTACAAATGAAAACGTCGATAATTTTAAGTTCAGGCTCATCCATACCACCGTATAAGTGATTTAAGAATTGGTCTTTGTTTAAGGTTGAACCCTTTCTTAAAGATAACAATTCCATAATTCCATATTCTTTACCGGTCAAATGTAAATTTTTACCACCTACGGTAACTGTTTGTGTATCTAAGTTAATTTCAACATCACCTGTTTTTATAATAGAATTTGAATGACCTCTGAAACGACGAACTATAGCCTGAATACGAGCCAACAATTCTGCTTTATCAAAAGGTTTTGTTAAATAATCATCAGCACCATATCCTAAACCCTTAACCTTTTTATCAGGTTCAGATAAACCTGATAAAATCAGCACCGGTGTATTAACTTTTGCGTTACGTAAACTTTTTAAAACTTCGTATCCGTTCATATCAGGAAGCATTAAATCCAGAATGATAATATCGTAATCGTATAATTTACCGATTTCAAGACCATCTTCGCCCAAATCGGTAGTATCAATAATCATACCTTCTTTTTTAAGCATTGTTTCAACACTTTGAGAAACGGCATAATCATCTTCAACCAATAAAACTCTCATTTTTCCCCCTTGTTAAAATTTTCATACATAACAATACTATAAACTCATTTATTTATACTTTTAAAGTCATGTTAATAATTATTAACAACAATTTATTACCTGATGTTTATTTTTTTACAAATGATTATATATTATGTGTTGTGAAAATATCAGGAGAAGTAAAATGTTTAAATTACCACCGCTAAAATACGAACTTAATGCTTTAGAACCATATATTTCGGAAAAAACTATGAAATTTCATTATCTGAAACATCATCAAATATATATTGATAAACTTAATGAACTTATTAAAAATACAGAATTTGAAGATATGTCTTTAAATGATATTATAAAAAAAACCGCAAATATTCATCATTTTAGTGCAATATTTAACAACGCTTCTCAAACATGGAACCATACATTTTTTTGGAATTCAATGTGCCCCAATGGAGGTGGAAAACCTCACGGAGTTTTAATGTCTGATATAAAAAACTCTTTTGGAAGCTATGAGAATTTCAGAAAAGAATTTAAAGAAGCCGCTTTATCTCAATTCGGCAGCGGTTGGGTTTGGCTTATAAAAAAAGATGAACATAATTTGGCAATTATGAAAACATCAAATGCCGATACTCCTATCGCTCATGACTTAGAACCTATTTTAACAATAGATGTTTGGGAACACGCTTACTATCTTGACTATCAAAACAAAAGAACAGAATATGTGGAAGCTTTTATTGATAACCTTATTTATTGGAAGGACTAGGTATTAATAAACAACACTATTTAGCTTAAATTAAGTACATAAATATCTTTACTAAAAAAATAAAATTCTTTATTATAAGCCGAATTTTACTTTTAGGAGCATATATATGTTATTAATTTGGGATTTTGACGGAGTAATTGCCGACACCGAACATCTGGCAACAGATGCTTTTATTGAAATAGCTAAAGGTTTAGGTATTGATATAACAAGAGAAGAAATTATAAATCATATTATCGGTAAAGGGCAAGGTAAACAACTTGAAGCTTTATTAGCTTTAGGAAAAAACGCAAACGCTGAAATTGTAAGAACTATAAACGATAAAATAAGTGAAGCTGTTTCTAAAAACATTTGTTTAACAGATAATATTGAAGATATTTTCAAATTAAAAGAATTTGCTCAATGTGTTGCAACCGGAAACTCTATGGTAGGAATAAAAGCAAGATTTGAACCTCTTAATCTTTCTAAATATTTTACCGAAAACAACACTTTTTCTGCAAGTTTTGTTAAACATGGTAAACCTGAACCGGATTTATTTTTATATGCTGCAGAAAAAATGAATTACAAACCTCAAGAATGTATTGTTGTTGAAGATTCTATCTACGGAATTATGGCAGGTCTTAAGGCTAATATGACTGTTGTTGCTTATTTAGAACACATTCTGTATGATAAAAAAGAATACATTGAAAAAATCAAATCATTAGGAAATGTTCATTTTTGTAACAACATGATTGAACTTAAGGAATTCTTATTAAATTACAAAAATCGTAAATAATTCTTGCATTGTGCAATAAAATGTATTAAAGAGGGTAATAATGTTTTAAGGTCCCATCGTCTAGTGGCCTAGGACGCGGCCCTCTCAAGGCTGCAACACGGGTTCAAATCCCGTTGGGATCACCAATATAAAGCGACATAATGTCGCTTTTTTTGTTGACCCTAGGGATTTGAACTCCGGGGTTCTTCAATTCCGACTAATATGTTGCTGTACTTCACATTGTTCGTTTGCAACATTAAGTCTCATTGCGTCTCCTCATAAAAAGTGCATTACAGCACTTTTTATTTCGGCCGTCCGTTGGGATCACCAATATAAAGCGATATAACGTCGCTTTTTTTTGTTGACCCTAGGGATTTGAACTCCGGGGTTCTTCAATTCCGACTAATATG
>JBGVOY010000095.1:0-15359 GCA_045126755.1 Alphaproteobacteria bacterium
TTTGCCGTAAAGCCTATAACATTACCAAACATTTTAGTTTCTTTTATGTTTAAGGTTTTATCAACATACTCAAACGGAGCATCAAAGTGTGAAAACGACAAACCTTCTCCGGTTAACAAATCAAGCATTCCGGTAAACGAAGCAACTGTGAGCAATTTTGCCAATAACGGAGTATTTTTTATGCTAAAGTCTCTTATTTGCGCATGGCCGATAAACTTATCATCTGCCGAATGTCTACCTTCAATTTTCAATATTCCGCCGCTCATATTTTCATATAAACGCAACACTCTTAAAGTGCTTCCGGCATTATTTGAATCTATTGATAACAGATGATCACCGGTAGGTCGCGGAACATAATCCAATTTTAATTTAATTGATTTATCTGCTCCGTAGTTTCCGACCATATGAACCTCATCGACACCTACTCCTTCCTTAAATATTGCGCTTCCGGCAAAATTTTTAATCGGAGTATTAGGATTGGTCCATAAACTGTTAACCGCAATAAATACTTCGGTATCAATTACATCTTTGATACTATCTTCAGATTTTAAATTTTCAGAAACTTTTTTGGCTTTTTCTTTTTTATCAAATAATGTATTTAAATCATAACTGATACCGCTTACATTTATCTTAACTTTTTTATTCGGTTTACGACTAATATCTATCTTGGCACTGGCGGATGTTCTCGGTCCCTTAATATCCGCAATATCTATTACTTCAATTTGCCCGTTATTATCAGTTTTCATATTTCCGCTTAAATAAAAATCTTCTTTCGACAAACTAAATGACGGAACATTTTTTACTTTTGCACCCAACAAATCTATTTTAGTCTTAATGCTTCCTTTTTGCCCCTTTTCCTTTTTAAATCCTAAAAAACTGTAATCAATTTGCGCATTTGTAATATCGGCATTAACATCTAAAGTAATAATATCATTATTTTGAACCGTAATATCAGCCACAATATCGGCATAGCCGTTTATATACGGCGGATTTAAAATCGAACTTTCAATACCCAATTTCTTCTTAACAATATCATCTAACTTAAAGGAAATTTTAGATTTGTTTTTGTATGATTTATTAGCAAATGTTTCATTGATTATTAAATTGATTTTTATGTCATCAAAAAGTGCATCACCTATTACCAAAAAGCCTTTTGAATTTACTTCCACACTTAATTTTTCTGCCACTAAATCTTTGTTATCAACCACGTTTTCAATTTTAACATCGGATAAGTCTGCTTTAACGTCAACTTTTATATCTTCAGGAGTTAACCCTTGATACAACTCAAAATTAAGCCCTAAATCAATATCCACGCTTCCTTGCACGGTTTCGGGATTAACCCCCATTCCCGAAGCGAAATTAAGCGGAGGATTATCGATAAATTTTAAGGCATCTCTAATACTTGATTTTCCTTTAATACTAATATCGATATAATTGTGATATTTATTCAAATCATACAAAAGAACTCTGCCCTTATTAACGATAACGCCGTCTGAAACACCCTTATCAACAATAATGTCAATGGCCGATGAGCTAAACTTTGCCAAACCGTATACATGCTTAACAACCGGCATTCCTTCAAGATAAGTCAAATCTCCGTCAACAAGATCCGTAGTTCCGTCCAAACTCGACATATAAAGACCGTTTTTGCTTTCATCATAATTAAACTTAAACACAAATTTACCGTTTTGCGCCTGTCCGCCTATTAAATTATCTTTACACCATTGCCAAGCCGGCTCAGCCAAATATCTGGGCCAAAACTTTGATAAATCGGCTAATTTAAATTTATCTATTTCCGAAGTAAAGACAATTTTCAAATCATTTAACGAATTTTCAAAAAAGTATTTTTTATATCCGGAAACATCCAAACTTAATCGAGTTTTTTGACCGGCAGTTTCAAAATCGGCATTTTTAATTGTAACAGAATCAAGCCCTCCGCTGATACGGCCTTCCAAAACAAATGAATCTATATCATAATTAAATTTGGCTTCTTTGTTAAAAATAACTTCCCCGTCTCCGCCGTTGACCTGAAAACTTATTTCTTCGACAATATTATCTATATGTTCCATAATATTATCTTTATTATCCATTATTTGAGCAAAATCCACACTTGTTTTAATTGTTCCGTTAATCGGCACTTCAATTTTTAATCCGTTTTCGTCTTTTGCACTCAAAAAATCGGTAACCATAAAATTAGAAAAACCAAACTCAATATCCAACTTATTTTTTTTCGATGCATAATCCCCGATTAACTCTAACGAGGCTATTCTGTCATCTTTTTTAATCAACCCGTTTATTATAATTTCCAAATTAGAAAAATTACGTTCAAAAGCCAGATTAACATTTTTAAACGACTGCTTTCTTCCCAAATCCACTTCATGAAATTCAACCGAAGCATTATTAACCTCAATTTCTTTTATAAAGCTTTCCGGATAAATCATTTCTTCAGAATTAAATCGTTCCAAAAAACCTTCATACCAATCGATATAATACTCAAATTTTTTCTTATTAACTTCGTTTGTTTTTTCTTTTTCCACGCCATAGGTAGTAAATATTGATACATTAGGCTTGTCTACCGAAACACTGCTAGGTGCAATAATTCCTTTCAGCAAAGCCCTGACACTAAAAGAAAGAGATAAACTCGGCGCACTTATGGAAAATTTATCGTCATTTTTTCTCAAAGTTACATCTTTTGCAATAATTTTCACCGGCTGAATTGACCTGACAAGTTCTAAGTTAACTTCCCCAATATTCATCGAATATTCGGTCCCTTGAGAGTTAAGTGCCTGAATTATATAAGGTTTTAAAAAATCAACAGATAGCGGACCCTTGTATAAAATCCATAAAACATATAACAAAAAAAGCAACAGTCCGACACCTAAATAGTCAACTGTTTTTCTAAAATAGTATACCCTTTCAGAAACTTTTTTCATTATTTATCCAACCAGTCTATAATTTTGTTATAGTTTTGCAAATTATAAAGCAAATCGTGCGAAGCACCGCTATATATTTTTATATCTTTAGGCGGCAAAGCCTTCTCATACAAACTAACCGCTTGAATATAAGGAATAAGTGTATCGCTCTTTGTTGTCATAACAAGCAACCTTGTTCTAATTTTATCAATAAGTTCCACGTTATTATATTTATCTTTTACCAACAAATCAAGCGGTAACAACTTTATCCATTTAAACTCGATATGATGTTTAACCGTATCCTGTAAAGAAGTAAACGGAACCTCCAATATTAAAGCATTTAAATCGCCATTTTCCTGCCCGTTAACAACTGTATATAAAGCCATATGCGAACCGAGTGACATTCCGTAAACCACAACATCTTTATTTTCAAAACCGATACTATTCAGATAAAACAAAGCATTAAGAGCATCTTGAGTTAAGTTTTTTTGCCTTATTTTATTTCCCTGCCCGCCAAAACCTCTGTATTCGGGAATAAAAACGGAATACCCTTTTTGAGCAAACGGAACTAATTTATGATAATAACTTTCAATATTGTATGAATTGCCATGTAAAAACAAAACTACTTTTTTATTATTGTCCGGACTGTCATTTAAATATAACCAACCTTTAGCCTTTATATCTTCATACTCATGATACACAACTTCTTTGACGGCAAATCCGTCATCTTGAGCATTTTTAATGTTTCCGGCAAATTTGTAAGGCATATAAAAAAACCATTCAGGCTTTACATACACACAAACACAAAACAGAAAATAAAACAATATTGATATCAAAACTATTTTCTTAAATATTTTCATTATTTCCCACCTTGCTTGATAGTGCTGCTTCTAAAAACATATCAATATCTCCGTCCAAAACCCCTCTTGTATCAGACGATTCTACTTCCGTGCGTAAGTCTTTTACCATGCGGTAAGGTTGCAAAACATACGAGCGAATTTGGTATCCCCAACCGTTATCACCTTGAGCATCTCTTTGCTCTGATGCCGCATCTTCTCTTTTTTTCATTTCCATTTCATATAATCTGGCTTTTAACATTTTCCAAGCATTATCACGATTTTGAAATTGAGAACGTTGGCTTTGGCTTTGAACAACAATTCCTGTCGGAATATGCGTAATTCTGACCGCTGAATCGGTTTTATTGATATGTTGACCGCCGGCACCTGATGCTCTGTATGTATCAATGCGACAATCTGCTTCATTTATGTTAATTTCAATACGATCATCTATTACCGGAAATATATTAACCGAAGCAAAACTCGTATGGCGACGCCCTGCACTGTCAAAAGGAGAAATTCTGACCAAGCGATGAACACCGGTTTCTGACTTTAGCCAACCGTAAGCATTATGTCCCGCAATTTTTATGGTAACAGACTTAATACCGGCAACATCGCCTTCTGTTTCTTCTTGATATTCGACCTTAAATTCTTTTTTCTCTGCCCAACGAACATACATTCTTAAAAGCATTTCAGCCCAATCTTGAGCTTCTGTTCCGCCACTTCCGGCATGTATCTCTAAATATGCGTCATTTGCATCTGCTTCACCGGAAAGTAAAGCTTCCAATTCAGCTCGTGAAACTTGCTCTTCCAATTTTCCTAAAAGTGAAAAAATTTCCGTTTGCATATCGTCATCATCTTCGGATAACTGCAACATCTCCTCATAATCGTTAATAGCGACCTGCATTTCATCAAAAGATTTTAAAGATGCTTCCAACGTATTTTTTTCACTCATAATTTTGAGAGCTTTTTCAGAATCATTCCACAATAGCGTATCTTCGCTTAATGCGTTAAGTTCATCTAATCTTATTAACGCATTATCGTAGTCAAAGAGACCTCCTTAACAGGCTCAACGACTGTTTTATTTTTTCTATTTTATTAACAAACTCTGCTTTCATAACTATCCTCTAATATTCTCCTCCAACCTGAAGTCCGGTATCTTGATTATCAATTACCACAGAATCCTGCCCGTCATCTCCTCCGATAACTCTTTGTTTTGTTGTATCAAAACTGTAATCAGGTTTAATAGCTTCGGTTATAACGGTTTCATCACCAGGTTCGGAAAGCTTTCCTGTTTTCGGATTTATTCTTACCAGTTTTATTCCTGTCGGAATTCTGAAATCGGTATCGGGAACATCTTTTAACGCATTATCCATAAAATCATAAAAAATAGGTAAAGCGGCAGACGCACCGGTTTCAAATCGTCCCAGACTTACAGGCTCATCAAAACCGACATACACACCGACAACCAAATCGGGAGAAAATCCGATAAACCAAGCATCTTTATTGTCATTGGTAGTTCCTGTTTTTCCGGCTAAATGACGCTTTATACCTCTTAGTTTGGCACCTGTTCCCCTGACAGCAACGCCTTCTAAAATAGATGTCATCTGATATGCAGTCAACGGGTCAATAATTTGTTCTCTTAAATCAGGTTTTACAGGCGGATTCTGATTATCCCACACATCAAAATTACATTCCTTACAATCAAACGTATCATATTTATAAATAGTTTTACCTGTTCTGTCTTGTATACGCTCAATCAGATACGGGCTGACTTTTTTACCTCCGTTTGGAAAAATTGCATACGCAGCAGTCATATCAATCAATCTGGCATCTGCAGCTCCTAAAGAAGACGATAAAAACTCCGGTAATTTATCATTTATACCGACACGTTTGGTCATCTGTGCAACCTTATCCATACCGATATCTTGAGCTAATCTGACAGTCATCAGGTTTTTAGACTGTTCAATTCCCTGACGAAGAGTCATAAGTCCGTAAAACTTTTTGGAATAATTTGCCGGTTTCCACTTAGGCTGTCCGATTCCCTGATCTAATACAAACGGAGCATCTAAAATTAAATCATTCGGAGAATATCCCATTTCCAATGCCGTTAAATATACAAACGGCTTGAAAGAAGACCCCGTTTGACGATATGCTTGTGTTGCTCTGTTAAATTGCGATTTCTTAAAATCAAAACCGCCTACAAGTGCTAAAACTTTTCCCGTATGAGGATCAATTACAACCATTCCGCCTTGCGCTTGAGGAATTTGCCTTAACAAGTATGCGTCTTTATTTTTAGTTTTAGAGTTATCCGTTTTTTCAACATAAATAACATCACCGACATTCAAAACACTTGATACAACCGTTGGAGCCGCACCTACCGAATTATTTTTAAGTCTGGGTTTTGCCCAAGCTATATCTTCTAAATAAATATGCCCCTCATTACCTGAAACCGTTTCAATTTTTGCCTTGCGATTATCCGTATTCATAACCACAGCTTTTTCCCACGATGGTTCAGCCCCTTTTTCAAGTTCGGCTTTAAGTAAGTTTTCTTTATAATTATCATCAATGGCGATATTTTTCTTTGCTCCGGTGTATCCGTGCCTTATATCGTATTCAAGCAAACCTTTTCTGAACGATTTTGTTGCCATAGACTGAATTTTAGGATTTATTGTCGTTCTTACTATCAAACCGCCCTCATATAAAGCATCATCGCCTAGGTTATGAGAAATGGTTCTTCTGACCTCTTCACTGTAATACTCGGCATCTTTTAAGAACCCTGTTTTACGTTCAACCGTAATTAAAGGTTTTTCTTTTGCAATATCGGCTTCCTCTTTTGTGGCATATCCGTCTTCTACCATACGAGTAATTACCCAGTTACGTCTGATAATTGCCGCATCATACTTTTTCACCGGATGATAATTGTTAGGTCCTTTAGGAAGAGCAGCCAAATATGCAATTTCTTCCAAAGTTAATTCATCTAAAGATTTATTAAAATAATTTAATGCGGCGGCAGCCACCCCGTAAGAACGGTTTCCTAAATAAATTTCATTTAAATAAAGCTCTAATACGTGTTCTTTGGTAAAAGCTTTGTTCATTCTGTGCGCTAAAATAGCTTCTTTAACCTTACGAATGTATGAAACTTCCGAACTCAATAAAAAGTTTTTTGCAACTTGCTGTGTAATAGTTGAAGCACCTGCCGGACGCCTTCCCTTACCCATATTTTTCAAATTATTTAACACAGCTCTTACAATACCGATATAATCAATCCCGCCATGAGAATAGAAGTGTTTATCTTCTGATGCAATAAACGCTTGTTTAACACGTTCCGGAATTTTATCAACCGGAACAAACAATCTCTTTTCGGCAGCATATTCCATCAAAAGCTGTCCGTCGCCGGCAAATAAACGAGTAGTAACGGCAGGTTCATATTTTGCAAGCTGACGATAATCCGGAAGTTCTTGGCTTAATTGGCTGAAAAAAATTATCAACCCTATTAAAACAAGTGTAGCAAAAAACAGACCGGCGCTGATTATGGCGGTAAAAAATTTAAACATTTCGGGTTAGCCCTGTTTATTTCAAGTTATAACTTACGCCACTTTATAACATATAAATTTAAAAGCAAAAGTTTTTTTAAAAGATGTGAATATTTAATACAGAGCGGCAATTTCGGGGTCATTAAAATATCTGTCAACGGCCTTTGTAACGGATGCCGCTAATTTTTTACGATATGAACTCTGTTTTAACAAACTTTCTTCAGATTTATTTGATAAATATCCCATTTCTAAAAGAGCTGACGGAATATCCGGAGCTTTCAACACGGCAAAACCTGCAAAACGATGCGTATCGTTAAGTATTTTAACCGATTTTTTCATTTCATTTACAATATAAGTTGCAAATTTTGACGATTTATTGCGACTGTCGGTTTGAGATAATGATATCAAAATATCGTTAATTTCCTTTGAATTTTCGGAAAAATCTACCCCGCCGATTATATCCACCATATTTTCACGTTCAGCCAAAGCTGCTGCTTCTTTATCTGAAGCGGTTTCAGACAAAGTATATACCGATAATCCTTTGGCATTTCTGTTTAAAGCGCTGTCTGCATGGATAGACATGAATAAATCTGCTTTGTATTTTTGAGCAATTTTAACACGTTGTCTGAGTGGAATAAATATATCGGTGCTGCGTGTCAAATAAACGGTATAACCTTTTTTCTCCAACATTGATTTTAGTTCTTTACCCATGGCAAGCGTAATATTTTTCTCATACGTTTTTCCGTAAGCTCCGATTGCTCCCGGATCCTTACCTCCATGCCCTGGGTCTAAAACAATTATTTTCTTTTTAGGTTTCGATTTTTTATCATTACTTCCGAAAAACCAGTTATTAGAAGCTGAAGCAACCTTGGTTTCTTTTGGAGAAGAACTGGCAAAAGCGTGTTTATTGCCTATTTTAGCCTGATAATCACGTTCAGAACACAAGGCAACATCAATAACAAAACGCCATTTCATATTACTTTGCGGTTCAAGCATAAATGCTTTTTTAATAACTGCCGGTTTTTTAAGGTCAAAAACAACACGTTTATCATTACCATCAAGTTTTCCGACTCTGGTATTGGCAATTAAATTATTTTTATCACTTTGCAGTGCCTTTTTAATATCGGTATCATAAACATCAACAACCAAACGTTTAGGATCATTAAGCAAAAAAGCCTTATAATCAAACGATGAGGTAGCCTCAAAAACAATCCTGACGCTGCCTACCTGCTGACCGATACGCATATTTGTAATGCTTCCGGCATTGGCGACGGAACAAAGCACAACAAAATATGCCATAGCAAAAGCTATCAGCATTTTTATTGCTTTATTCGGCATCATACACCGCAAAAATTTCGAAATCAAAGTAATCATTTGCTACAATATTAAACACAACTTGTTACTATTCGGTTAAAAAAATATGCAAATATAAAATTTATTGTTGTAATTTAAAAGAAAGTATGTATTGTAAAAAAAGTCAGATACTTTGCTGCTGATTGAATTTAAGAGGATTTAACACATATTTCACACACCTCTAACACTTACATAGCTTACAAACTCTGACTTAAAAAGAATATGCGAGATAATAAAACCCTTTATGGAAAGACTAATAAAGCAAGAATAACTACTTTTCATATCCGGTTCATAATAAAAAAACAAAGAATTTCCGGCAAAATTTTATTGCCGATGATAAGAATTGATATTTGTAAAACGTTTGGTTTTGTTATTTTTTATTTTCATTATCTCGTAACAGGCGCAAATTTTCCGTTACATAGTTTAACGGACATTATATTGGGATAAAAAAATGACAAAGAGAATGTTAATTGATGACACTCAACCCGAAGAAACAAGAGTTGTCATTGTAGACGGTAACAAAGTTGAAGATGTTGAATTTGAATCAAGTTGCCGCAAACAAATAAAAGGAAATATCTATACTGCAAAAGTAATCAGAGTAGAACCGTCGTTACAAGCCGCATTTATTGATTATGGCGGAAATAAACACGGTTTCTTGGCTTTTGGTGAAATTCATCCTGACTATTACCATATTTCACCGGAAATGCTTCAAGCCGTAGACAGAGAAGTTGATGAAATAATCGAAAGAAAAAAGCAATATATTAAAGAGCGTGAAGAACAGCGAGAAAAAATCCGTGCCGAGAAAAAAGCTTTATACGAAGCTCGTCTCCGTGAAGAAGAAGCCAAAAAAGCTCTTGAAGAGGAACGTATTGCCTTGGAAGAACAAGCAAAAGCTTTGGAAATGCTCGCAAATGAAACTCAATCATCCGAAGATGGCGGAGTATTACCGGTAGCAGATAACGAAAACACAAAAGAATCGGAAATCAATGTATTAGAAACTGAAGCTAATCCGTTACAGGAAGATAAAGAAACTGAAACAGAGGATAAAAAACCGACAAAGCCCAAAAGAAAATATACTCGTCGCAAAAAAACCGAAACTACCGAATCGGTAAAATCGCAAGATAACATCGAAGATACATCATCAGTAGCCGAAACATCAGATACTACAGAAATGCCTCAATCGGAAGACAATAAGCAGGAATTAAAAGTTTTAGCCAGTGTCGTAGAAGAAAAAGAAGCCACTATTTGTGAAGAAGTAGAAACAGAAAACAACAATTTTGATGAAGATATTGCAACTAATCAAGATGATGACAACATAGATAATGACGATGATACAGATGATGATAATGAAAACGATTTTGAATTGCAAAGAAAGTTAATTAAAGCTCGCAAACTTTATCACTATTCTACAATTCAAGATGTAATCAAAGAAGGACAAACACTCTTGGTCCAAGTGGTAAAAGAAGAAAGAGGAAACAAAGGCGCGGCCTTTACGACATATTTATCTCTTGCCGGACGTTACTGTGTGTTAATGCCAAATCGTATAAAAAGCGGCGGTGTTTCACGTAAAATTACTAATGCGGCAGACAGAAAACGCTTAAAAGAAATTATGAAAGAACTTCCACTCAGTTCAGATATGTCTATGATTATCAGAACCGCCGGCGAAGAAAAAACCAAAGCCGATATTGTTCGTGATTATAACTATCTTATCAGAACTTGGAACCTTATAAGACACGGAGCATTAAAAAATAAAGTTCCGTCCATGGTTTACGAAGAGGGTAATCTGATTAAAAGAGCATTAAGAGATATGTTTACAAAGGACATAGCTGAAGTTATTGTTGATGGTAACGAAGCATTTAAGAATGCACGTGAATTTGTAAAAATATTATCTCCGACCAGCTTGAAAAAAATTAAACCCCGCAGAAATGGTGAAGTACCTGTTTTCCAACGTTTTCAAGTCGAGTCGCAATTAGATAAACTTCATAATCCCATTGTTCAACTTGAATCCGGAGGATATTTAGTCATAAACCCGACCGAAGCACTTGTTTCCATTGATGTCAACTCCGGACGAGCAACCAAAGAAAAAGACATTGAAGAAACAGCCCTGAAAACCAATTTAGAAGCAGCAGATGAGATTGCCCGTCAGCTCAAAATGCGCGATTTAGCAGGTTTAATTGTTATTGACTTTATTGATATGGACGAAGCTAAAAACAATCAGGCTGTTGAAAAAAGAATGAAAGAAGCTCTAAAAAATGACAGAGCCAGAATTCAAATCGCGAAGATGAGTTGTTTCGGCTTATTAGAAATTTCTCGTCAAAGAATGCACTCTTCATTTATGGAAAGCAATTATCAGCCCTGCCCTTATTGTCATGGACAAGGTGTTATCCGCACAACAGAATCCGGAGCTATGCTTATATTAAGAGCCATAGAAGAAGAAGGAACCAAAAATCGCTCATCAAAAGTTACCGTATATGTTCCGACGGATACGGCAATATATTTGTTAAACCAGAAACGTCAGAATTTGTGTGAACTTGAAAGCAAATATAACATGAATGTAGTTATTTCTGCCGACAATGAAATTAAAACAATTTCAGATTATAGAATTGAGCGTGTTAAAGCAGTTAAAGTTGAAGAAATTTCCAACGAAGAAACTGTTGCAACCACATATTCTCATCACAATGAAGATTCTTTTGATTCTTCAGCCGATTATGATCAAGATTATGATGAAGAGGCAGAACAAATAAGCGATATAAGCGGTGAGAACGAAAGATATAATCGTCGTTTCAGAGGACGTCGTTCGCATTATGACAGAAGACGCAGAAACTCCAGACCGGATTATAATCGTTCAGAAGCAAAAGAAAAAGAAACTCCTGTTATATTGTATAACAGCCACGAAGATATAAATATAAAGCCTGCTGATACCGGCTCTGATAACAAAAAAGAAGGTAAAACTGCGTGGTGGAGAAAACTTATAGGTTAAAAACAAATAAGATGTTAAAACTGCTTACCGGATATATTTTGGTGGCAGTTTTGACATTTGCCTGTAAAGCATCTGCCCAACCTTCGCTTATTATGGATGATGAAACTCAAACATTGTTATCAAATATAATAAGCCCGTTATTTAAAGCCGCAGATATTCCGTTTAACAAAAACAAAATTTACATTGTAAATGATAATTCATTAAACGCATTTGTCAGTGGCGGCAATTATATGTTTGTTCACACCGGCACCCTAATAAATGCCGACAACGTAAACGAATTAAGCGGTATTTTAGCACATGAAACCGGACATATCGCCGGCGGGCATATTGCAAGACAAAAGCTACGCATTGAGCAGCTGCAAACATTATCCGTTGCTTCGCTGATTGTTGCCGGAGCCACAGCTGCTGCAAGCGGAAGAGGAGATGCCGCATTAGCGGTAATGTTAGGCTCCCAAAGTTCTCTGTTAAATGCAATGACAGCTTATCAACTGCAAGAAGAAAGAAGTGCCGACGAAAGTGCCGTTAAATATTTGAGTGCTACCGGTCAATCTCCTCATGGTTTAAAAAACTTTATGAAAAAAATTCAAATTCATAACAGATTGAGCGGATACGAAGAAATACCCTATTTCAGAACACACCCGTTGAGCTTAGAACGAGAAGAATTTTTTAATCAGGCACTAAAAAACAATTCTAACCCCTCGACATCTGTCTTTGATAAAGATTTTAAACTGGTTAAAGCAAAACTCAGCGCTTTTTTACTTCCGGTTGAACAGGCAAAAAAGAAATACCCTAAAACAGATAAATCGGTTGCGGGAATGTATGCTAATTCCATTATAGCATATAAAGAAAATAATTTTTCTAAAGCGGATGCACTATTAAACGAATTGATAAAAAAAGAACCTTCAAACCCGTATTTTTACGAACTGAAAGGTCAGTTTTTATTTGAAAGCGGAAACATTAAAGAGGCGGTAAAAGCTTATGAACAGGCATTAAAAATAAAACCTGATGCCAATGACATAATATTAAGTTGGGCACAGGCAAAATTAGAAGATAACCATACCGACAAACAGCTTCAAAAAATTATAACACAATTAAATAAGACAGTTATAAAATCCCCTTCTGCGACTGCTTGGCTTTTACTTGCCAGAGCCTATGACGAAAACAAGCAAAAAGCTTATGCCCTATACTCTTCGGCACAATACAGTTTAGCAATCGGTAACATTAAAATTGCAAAAAAACAAATTGAAGATGCCTTAAAAACGGCACCACAGAGCTTAAAATTGAAACTTAATGATTTAAAAAATCTGATAAAACAAAAGGAAGAAAATGGAAATTAAAGAATTTAAACAACAATTAAAGCCTTATCAGGCAATAATGGGGTTTGATTTTGGCACCAAAAGATTGGGAGTTGCCGTTTCTGATTTATTAAGAACCATTGCCACGTCTTACAAAATTATTGAAAGAAAAGACTTAGAAAGCGACATTAAAGAAATTAAAAGAATTATTTCTGAAAAAGAAATCGGGGCGATTGTATATGGTCTGCCGCTGCAAATGAACGGTCAAGAAGGAGAAATTGCCTTAAAAGTCAGAGAATTTGCCGATAAGGTGTATCAAGAAACCAATCTGCCCTTTATGTTTTGGGACGAGAGATTATCTTCAAGTGCAGTTGAAAATTTTTTAATTAAAGAGGTTGATTTATCAAGAGCAAAACGCAAAAAAGTTTTAGACGCCTCTGCCGCCACCTACATTTTACAAGGTGCATTAGACCGCTTAAGCAGAATGTAGATTGCCATTGACAAATATTTTACAAAATTCTATACTGCGGCTGTTTTATAAATTTTTGTATCACTTAAATATTTATGTTTATGAAAAAGATTGTTCTTTTTTTACTCACAGTCATATTGACTGTTCCTAGTTTTGCTCGTAATTGGTATGTGTTAGAGTTAAAAATATCTCGTTATGATGAGCTATCGCTTTTTAATGCTAAAAACGAGCGAAATTCTGTTATGATTGAGCTACCTGTTGATAAAGACTTGTTTGAAACAGTTAAAGTAGGAGACATACTTCAAAAAAATGAAGTTTATCGTAGAGCATTTTCCGTTATACCATCTTTTTTTAAGACCTTTTACATTAAGGTATTAAGTAAAAAGATTGTAAAAATTGATAATTATCCGGAAACAAACAGCGATAAATTGTATATGTTACAACTACGAAGCCAAAAATATGAAACATTTTCTTTTAATATAAAAAACGAACGAAATGCCATATTTTTTGAGATTCCTGTCGATAAAGATTTTTACAACAAGCTCCGCATAGGAGATGATATAGCCAATCAAGAAGTATATAGCAGTGCTTTAAGCATTATTCCGGAGTTTTTTTCTGAAATACTTGTAACAGTTGAAAACAAGAGAGTAGTTCAAAAAAAACAACCATAATTTTTTATGTTAACTAAATTATTTTAATATTATGGACGCAATTAACAAAGAACTTAGCGACATTTTACAAAACGACATCAAAGAAGCTCGTTCGTTTTTTAACAACGATGACGAATTTATCCAATGGATTCATGCTACCAACGAGGCAATCACTGCTCTTATCACCAACAAGCAACTGTTTGAAATTATAGAATATATTTTTGACAACACTTCTTGGGGAACTCATAGCAGCGGCGGACCTGTTTGGGTAATGGATTTTAGTTACGAAAACCTTAAATCTGTAATTCCGGACAATCCGTTGGTTCCATATTTCAAAATTGAGGAGATTCAAAATCTGTTACAGATTGGACTTGGTGTAGCCGAAAATTTTATAAAAAAAACCGGCGTATGTAATGTGTTAATAATCTATCCTAACTCAAGAAGCATATTTTTTACATATTCGGCTTGTTTTGAGTTCATAGCAAAAAACTTTTACGGTTTTAAAAACTATGCATTCTTGAATCGTTGTAAATTTAATGACTCCAAAAGCCAGTCATTATTGCTTATGCACGAGTTTAGGAAAATCGAACAAGGAGATTTTATAACCAAAATTGAGGTTGCAGATCAGTCAGCGCTTATGGTTGATTTTGGTTCCTTAAAGCGAGGTTACTGGAATTATCCTTTTTATGATGTCAATAAGATTATATATAACAATGACTGCGTGTGGACACTCAACTCTGCTCAAGATGTTGCTAAAATTGATAAATTGCAAGATTATCTGCCATTGTTGATGTATGATATTATGGAATTTATATCTGCAAACACAATACTTGTTGATAAAGGCTTATATCCTACATTCAGGCTTCCTTACTATGTAGAAGATCACGGATATCCGCGAGAAAGAGCCATATTACTGTCTAAATCCGGATTTCCTTATAAAGAACAGATGGATTCATACAACTATTATACTTTCCAAAAGTCTGTTGACAGTTGTGAATTTTATAAAGAAAAGTTAAGGCTGAATTTGCATTTACCGGAACTGACAGATAAATTTTGGCATCGCCAATTTCCTAAAAAAACAAACTGGTAGGTTCAAAAATCTTGTTTTAAATTGCTGTAAAAAAAGATACCCACGCGTAAAACGCGTGGGTATCTTTTTTAGCTACTTAACCTTTAAAGCTAGAACTGGACGAACGGAAAGAAAAATGTACTTAACGTTGTCTTTCCTACGCCCACTACTAAAACTCAAGTAGCGCGCATACATAGAGCCTCTCTCGGTAGAGGACCAATACATTTTCTCTCTAAATGGTTTATGCAATTTCTTAAAT
>JBGVOY010000096.1:0-11213 GCA_045126755.1 Alphaproteobacteria bacterium
AATTGTAGCAGGTATTAAATCTTTTAAGTATTTATTGCTACAGGTGTTTTAAAAAAAATACTTAATACATATATCTTTTAAAAATTATCAAATTAAAGATTCTGTTCCGTCATAATAAATGAAATCGGATACATTTTTCAAGCTTTGCAACTCATCAATATTTTTTGCGGTATAAACCAAAATTTTCACACCTTGTTTTTTTAATTCTAAAAGTTTTTCCATATTTTGTTTTGCAAAATTTATCGGAACAGTTATCATATCATATTTATTTTTTAATACTTTATCTAGAAAATACTCATTAAAAACAGCAAAGGCAATATGTTTAAATCCGTTTACTTTCGCCTCTTTATATTTTTGTTCTGAAAAAACTTCCACAATCATTCGGTTTTTGATTGAAGCAAATTTTTCACTTAATAATTTAAAATTATCAATTTTATCAGTAACCAACCAAATATCATTATTTTTATTAAAAAATTTTACAATATCATTATCAAAAGGTATTGAGTATTTGCCAAACAGTTTTTTATTATAAAACGTATCTGCATATAATTTATTTTGATATACCGTATTTGTATTTCTAAAAAGGTTTTTCCTGTCATGTGCAGCTAAAATACGAGGCTTTTCATCATCGGTTACCAATAAATCAAGTTCGATGTATTTATAACCCTTTTTAGCGGATAAATTCATAGCTTCTAAACTGTTTGTATATTTTTTACCGTCTATATTTCCTCCGGCGTGAGCTATTAGGGATGTCGGAAAGATATTTTGTTCAAAAAAACAATCTTCATCCCATAATTTTACATAAAATTTATCAACTGATGAAAATATCTTTTTTTGTTCTTCATAGTCATATTTTTCCGCAATGGTTTTGTTTTTTGAAAAAATTGACGTTCCGACACCGGCTTTACCGTTTTTTGTTTCAACACCTAAAATATCTAAAATAGATGGAAAAACATCAATTTGATTAAATGTTCTTTTTTTATCTAAGTTAAATTTTAGATTTTCCGGTAAATTAAAAAAAGCATTATATAGTTTTTGTTTGTTGGAAAGTCTTTTCTTTAATCTATGGTCGGCAAGTAATATTAAAGTTGTGTTTTCATAAAAAGGTTGACGTTCAAACCATTCTATAAAATTATTAACATTTTCAATCGTGGAAATATTTTTTTCATCTAAAGTCGGATAATACGGATTCATTCCGTGGTGCATATCTGAAGTAAACATAACAGCAAAAAAAGGTTGTTTTTTATCTAATTCGGTTATCTTATTTTTAAACAATTCAAATACCATATAATCAGGAACAGACCACCAATGTTTATTGTTTTTTAGCTCCTTTTGTGGCGGAAAAGATGCTCTTTCGTAAATATTTGATGGAATAAAATTGTGATTGGTCAGAAAATTTTGAGTTCCAGAAAAACTGTTTTCTGCACCTTGAACAAAAATGTTTGTGTATCCGTTATAAGCGGTAATATCGCTCAGATACATTATATTAGGGGTTTGATATGAAAAAGATTCTCCCGATTTATTACTAAATTGGTGCATATAACCTTTTTTTCCGAATTTTATATCTGGCAGTCTGTAACGAAAATAATCTGACAGATAATAAATATGTGTTCCGGTAAAGGCTGAAAAAAGTGCTGCTTGAGTCCATTCTTGACTATAACCTTCTAAAAAGTTATCGAATTTTACAGCATTATAATCATTTATCTCAAATGTTGTTTTTTTATATTTTTTGTAAATTTTATAGCGGTCCTCAAAAGATTCTAAAAAAACCAAAATTACATTTCTTTTATTTTTTTTATTGATTTTTATATTATTAACGTACTCAAAATTTTTTTCATAAAAATCAGATGATTGGAAATTAAAAATTGATGGAAAACTATGTTTTATATAAAATAGGCATAATACGGATATAAATAATGAAAAGAAAAAGTATCTGTATGGATATTTTAATATACCGGCTTTTTTTATGTATACAATTAAAAACAAAACACTGATAATTGTAGGAAGAATAAAGCAAAAGAAAACGGTTTTGTATATTAAAATTTCAGGACAATTCTTATAATTTCCGCTTAAAAAAAACATAAGCTGCGGAAAACTCACATATTCCCAAGTCGTTGTTATAAACAAATGAGCGCAAACAAAAAATATTATAACGCAAGGTATAATACAATTAAAAGTATGTGTAACGGTTCTGAAAAATTTAAGCATCTGATAAGTCCTCTGTTTGAAATTTATATATTTGATGCTTAAAAAAAAGTTAAATTATTTTTAATACACTGTATTTAAACTATTTAAAAACCATAATTTTTTCTTCCGTATTCAAAATATTTTTTTCATCTGCCGGTTTTAAAATATTACCGAATGGCATTTGTGCAATAAGTTTCCAATTTTTATCAATATTAAATTCTTTTTTAACCGTGTTATCGATTAGAGGATTATAGTGTTGGAGATTTGCTCCGATATTTTTCTCTGCAAACAGACTCCAAATCATATATTGCAGCATAGCGCTTGTTTGATTTGCCCAAACTATGAAATTATCAGAATATTCCGGAAATTGTTTTTCCAGTTTTTTTACTGTATTCATATCTTCAAAATATAACACTGTTCCGTATCCTTTTGAAAAAGATTCTATTTTATTTTTTGTTTTTTCAAAATTGTTATCGGGAACCACTTTTTTTAATGATTTTAATGTTATATCATTCCAGAATTTTATATTTGCCTGATTAAGCAATAAAACAATTCTTGATGACTGAGAATTAAAAGCGCTTGGAACATTATCTATTGCTTTTTTTATAATATTTTCAAGCTCGTTATCACTAATGGAAATTTCATTTTTCAAGTGATAAATACTTCTTCTTTTTGCAAATAAATCAGATAAATTACACATATAAAAACTCCTATTTAAACACTGTATTTAAAGTAGGAGTTTTATATAAAAAATCAAGACTGTTTTTTACTTGTTGATATTTTCTTTTTTAACTTCGCTCGGTGATATTTTAAAAAATGTTCTGTTTTCCCATACATCTTTTAAACGTTTCCATAAGTCAACTTTTTCTTTACACACCTGTTCTTTTGCATCCCAAGCACCGCCGCTGTTTTTGCAAGCAATTTCGTCATAGTGGTTGTAATAATACCAGCCGTAAAGCAATAGTAAAACCACAATAAGAGATAATATAAATGTTACGATAGCTTTGGCAAATATCCATAACAACCAAAGAACAACAACTCCGAAGAGCATAATTTTATTTTCAACCGGAGATATTTGTAAAACAAAAGCAAGTAAAACGTAATAACCTGTAAGTAAACAAAATATTACGTTAACAATATTTTTCAGACAGCAAACAGCTATTTTTTTTAATTTACCATCTTTAGATTCTTCACTCATTTTTTATCCTTTAATCTGTTTTTCAGTGTTACTATAAAAATTGTTAAGCTAAAAATAAGAGATATTGTATTAAACAGCATCATCTAAAATATTCATTTAATTTCTCCAACTATTTTCGCTTATCCTAAAGTAAAAGAGTTAAAATTTTGTTTTTAAAAAAACTGGACAAATTATAATTTTTATGGTAATTTCTGTAATACAGGAGATGCAGATGACTATAAAAGCTCGAATAAATGCGATTCGCCGCAAAAAACAGGAAACAGAAGCAAGAAAAGAAAATCACAGTAGATTTATTGATGATTTCATACGCTCTGCCAGTAAAGGTGCTATAGCATTAGCAACGGGATTTGCTTTATCAACTAATGTCGATGCAAAAAAACTTGAGATATATAGTCAGGATAATACAAACGACACAACAGAAAATGTTAAAACTAACGAAACTCTTTTATGTCCTGTTTTGAATAGAGTCTATGAAATTACTTATGAAAGTTGCAATCGAAAATTTGATGTTGAACAGTTTGTCGGTCATAAAAATAAAGCAGCATACTATACAGAATATAATCATATTGTTTGTGAAACATTTAGTTTAAGCGATACAGAGGCTTATAAAATCGGAAATGACGGAGTAGACGATTTTAATTATGCACTGGTTGAGTTCAAAGCTTCTTTAGCAAAAAACAAGTATACCGGAAAAATGCCGAAAACATTAGATGATATTAAAAAAATATTAGAAAGCGGAATGTCCGGTTTAAAGGAAAAACAGCAAGAAAAGATAAAATCCTCAGCAGAAAGTTTAGGATTATCAAATGCTTTACAAATTAAAAAGGTAGTAGATGATACCAATAAAGAACATACCTCCGACAATGTTGTAAATCATGAATATATTCACGCTAAAAATGCTCCGATTTTAAATAAAGCGCTTTTACCGAGCAGTTTGGTTTCGCCTCAGCATCTTTTATTTTTACATATTGCCGATGAACTGGAAGCACAGCTAAACGGTAAAACGGGAGAAAAAGATATTATAGCTGCCGTTAATCACATAAAGAAAACAAACACTACAAATTATGCTAAAAATTGGCAAGATAACGTAGAGGCACATAAAACCGAAATAAGAACATATTATCCTCAAAATCTTGATATAACGGAAGACGGTAAAATTGTAGATAATTTCAGTCAGAAAAATTATGAAAAATTGTTAAAAGAAATGATACCTGATGATAATTTGCGTAATTTAATAAAAGTAGGCATAATGGAATTACAAAAGCTAAAACCATACGATAACGGTTATCATCAGCCTATTACTGCGTATGATTATCTGAAAGCTGGTCATACCGAATTTTTAAAAGGTTTAAATGTTGAGAATGTCAAATTTGAAAAAGAGCATCCCTATACAGACGATTATGCGCTGAAAATGCAAAATATTAAAAATAACGATATTGTATCCGCATGCGGGCAAGAACATTACAAAAATTTAGCAGATACTTCACAAAATTATGCTTTAGATGAAAACGGAAGAGTTAAAAAGCAAGAAAATGGTAATATGCAAGCTAATAACACGCTTTATGTTGCCGCTTTTGATTATAATCAAAGATAAAAAAGGAGCAAAAATGGTAAAAATAGCAACATTATCAATTATTGAAGATGTAAAAAATAAAAGGTTTGTAATGATTCGCCACCATAGAGGAATCAATGAAGGATATATAAATTTTCCCGGCGGGAAAATTGAAGAAGGCGAAAGTTTAACAGACTGTGTTTGCCGAGAAACTTATGAAGAAACCGGCTTAATAATTAAAAATCCTCAAAAAGTCGGATATATAGAATTTGCCGGTGCCGAATTTTATGTTCATGTATACAAAAGCACGGAATTTGAGGGAAAATTAAGGGAAAAAGAAGATGAGGTTAATGTATTCTGGCAAGATGCCGATAAAATTCCGTATGATAAAATGCGCTCTGCAGATAAAGACTTTTTACCTGAAATATTGTCCGGTAAGTATGTTAAGCGACGATACTATTACGACCAAGATTTTAATATTACCAAAATTGAAGATTTATAAAAAAACACTCCTTAAAGCAGTTTAAGGAGTGTTTTTTGTAAAGGTTGAAATTAGATTTCACCAATATACATACCGATAGCTTTTGCTGCTTTAATGTGAGCACTGTTTGGATCCAAAAGAGCTGTACCACATTCTACAACTTTTTCCAAAGGATACGATTCGATTTTTCCGTTAGAGAAACCAACCATCAAACCTGTTTGACCTTCAGATAACAATTTAACAGCTTCAACACCGAACAATGTTGCTAAAATTCTATCAAAAGCAGTCGGGTTACCTGAGCGCTGAGTATGACCTAAACGAGTAACACGAATTTGAAATTCTTTATATTTTGCAGAAATTGCTTGGCATAAATAATCTCCGATACCGCCTAAAACTTTTTCTCCTACCATATTTTTAGCAGAAGATAGTTGTTCGCCGTTTTCAGTTTTAATACCTTCTGAAACAACAATGATAGAATGTCTTCTGCCACTGTTTTTGACTTCTTGGAGTTTTGCAACAATACTATCTAAAGAGTAAGGAATTTCAGGAACCAAACAAACGTCTGCAAAACCAGCAATAGCAGATTGAATAGCCAAGTGTCCGGCATCACGGCCCATAACTTCCATAATTAATGCTCTGTGGTGAGAGCGTGCTGTTAAGTTTAAATCATCAGCAGCGTTTGTGCACATTTGACAAGCAGTATTAAAACCTACTGAAAATTGAGTTAATGGAGTGTCGTTATCCATAGTTTTAGGAATACCAATCATTTTAACACCAGCATTTTTGCAGTAGTTACTAACAATATTCATACTACCGTCACCACCTACTACAACAACAGCGTCTAAACCTAATTCTTTAACACCTTCACCGAAACGACGAGACATTTCAGCTTGTGAATCCATTTTAACACCTTTATTTAATGAACCCAAATAAGAGCCTGACATTCTTGGCCATAATGTATTGGCAAAGTTTTGTGTTGTTAAAATTTCGTAAGAAAGAGGTCTTTCTGTTAAACCGTCTGTTCCGTCATGAATTCCGTAAACAGTCCAGCCTTTAATTTCTGCAGCTTTTACAACTGATGAAATAACGGCATTAAGTCCGGCGCAGTCACCACCACTGGTTAATATACCAATTTTTTTGATAGTATTCATAAAATATTCTCCGTATAACTTTTTAAAGTTGATTTATTTTGTGTTCTGTTGTATAATTTCATACAAATTTTGGAAGTAAATTTCCAGTAAAAAAAACAACTTGTTATAAATTTATTTAAAAGGGTACTAATATAATGTTAAATAATGACAGTTTCGGCAAGCTTCAACACCAATTATGCGAGTTAAAGCTTGAAGAGCGCAGAGTTAGTTCTGACATTTCTCGTTTGGTAAAGAAAAGTAACACTATAGATTTTTTTACGGCTCAACAATTAAATAGACAACGTACGGGTATAAAAAATAAGATTAAAACTGTAGAAGCAAGAATTATGCCTAATATAATAGCATAAAATTTTGCTTGCAATTATGAAAATAGTGTGTTAGAAACCCACAAAATGTTTTAACTTTAGAGAATTTAGAAAAGAGGTGATTTAAGTGGTTCAAGTTACTGTTATTGGCAATGACGTTGCTCAATCTTTGAAAATCTTGAAAAAGAAAATGCAACGTGAAGGTGTTTTCCGTGAAATGAAATTACGCCGTTGTCACGAGAAAAACGCTGAGAAAAAAGCTCGTCGTAAAGCAGAAGCTGTTCGTAGAGCAAGAAAACAGTTGCGTAAACGCTTAGATATGGAAGGATTCTAATCTAAAGTTTTTAGCTTCTAACAGGCATCTCCGATAAAATTCGGAGATGCTTTTTTTATTTATTTTTGTTTTTAAAAAAGATACACTGAGCAAAGTTTTTGCAATTATTTTAATATCTTAAGAAGCGTTGGTATACAGAGAATACGATAATGAAACAGGAACTTTTTGCGAGCTTCCGCCATTATGTATAATGAGAAAAATTATGCTCAATTTTATAAAAGTAAATAATATGATTATTGAATTAGGTGGTAAATCTTTTGAATACAGGTGGTATGCTTCAGCAAACGATAGGTATATCGGTTCGCCTGCAACTATCGGGGTTTATGATAAGATAATTGTAGGTATTCACCCTCGTATTTCAACTTATGACACCGTATGCTGTTTAAAAGGTAATGTTATTTTCTATCCGGCTGCTAAAACATTTCTTTAATTTTCTAAAACCTCGTAATTTGCGAGGTTTTTTTGTGCTTAAATGCTTTAAAAGCTGGACTATTGATAAAAAAAGCATACAATGGCGCATATTTTTTATAATTGTGAAACTAAATAATTATTGGGTTATGAGAGAGATTCCTAAAGAATTGCTGTCATTAAAGATTTATGACGGACGTCCTGCATATATTTTTGCGGACAGAAAGACAGGTAAATTCCCATTAGGAGAATTTTGTTGCGATAGAAGTACCTGTCCATATTGCGGAGAAAAGCTCATTGGTGGTGAATGCGCTTGCTACTCCTACAAAAAAGTAAAAGAGTATAATGCAACTCTTAGTAAGTAAAATCAAAAAAACCTCGGCAAAACTCCCGAGGTTTTTTGTTTTATTGGCGGAGAGATAGGGATTCGAACCCTAGGTACGCTTTAACACGCACAATTGATTTCGAGTCAACCGCATTCGACCACTCTGCCATCTCTCCGATGCACTACTTACATAAAATAAAAAACTTAATTATGCAAGCATTTTTTAATATCTTATTTGCAATTATAAAACAAATCTGATAGTAAATATTATAATAATTTTTATTAAAATATATTTGGAGGATGTAACAATGAGTTTCCAAACACCTTTGACAATTAAGCAAGCAATGGAAAAAATTGATAGAAGAGAATTTTTGTTGCCGGCCATACAAAGAGAATTTGTTTGGAATACGGAAGATATTGAACTGTTATTTGATTCGCTTATGAGCGATTTTCCTATCAGTTCTTTTCTTTTTTGGAAAGTTGATAATTCTCAGAACAAGCATAATTATAAATATTACGAGTTTCTTAAAGAATATGTTGAATATTATCATGAAACAGCCGATGCTTTCAATGTTGAAGGTTGTCAAGGGTTTTATGCGGTTTTAGACGGACAGCAAAGACTAACGGCTTTATATATAGGCTTAAAAGGAACTTATGCCTATAAAAAACCATATACTCATTGGAGCAATCGAGATAATTTTCCTCCAAGAAAATTGTATTTGGATATAACTAAAAAATATAATGATTACACAGAAGATGAAATAAAAAACATTAAAGAATACGACGATGACAGAGAATATGTTTTTTGTTTTTTAACAGAACAAGAATTTACGGAAAACGGTGGTAGTGCTCGATTTTTTAAGGTGGGAGACATATTAACCGAAAAATACAAAGACGAATCTGCCATGATTGAAACACTTATCAGTCATTTTCCCGACAATAAATTTGCACATGATGCCATATCTAAATTGCGAAACGTTGTTTATAACAGATGTTTAATAAACTATTATTTGGAAGAAACGGGAAATTATGATAAAGCATTAAAAATTTTTATAAGAACCAATAGCGGCGGAGAAAAATTATCATTTTCTGATTTGTTAATTTCTACAATTATATCAACATGGTCAAAAGAAGATGCCAGAACAGAATTTAATAATTTGGAAAAAGATATTAAAAATATGGGTTTTTACAATTTTTCTAAAGAATTTATCGTAAGATGTGCTTTGTTGATTTACAGCAAAGATGTAAGATTTAAAATTAACAATTTATCCCAAGATTGTCTTAATCGATTTGAAGCAGAGTGGAATCAAGATAACGGTATCAAAAATACAATAAAAGAAGTTTTTACATTATTAAAAACCTATGGATACACCGATCATACGATTACTTCCTACAATGCTGTTGCACTGATTGTTTATTATTTAAGCAAAAAAGGCAAAGCAAAACAATTCAGCACTAAAAAGAAGTATAAAGCAGATTGTGAGATTATATTCAAATGGTTGAATACCGTATTTTTGAAAAGAATTTTCGGCGGACAATCCGATTCTATCTTAAAAGATATAAGAGATGTTATTAAAGATTCTGCAAGTGAAAATTTTCCTGTTGAAGAAATTAAGAATAAACTCGAGGGCACAAGAAAGGCTTTGGTTGTTGATGATATATTTATGGAAAGCTTATTGATTGAACAAAAAGATTCCAGATATGCTTTTCCGATTTTATCACTATTATATGAGGCTTCAGATTACAGAGAGAATAAACATAAAGACCATTTGCACCCGGAATCAATGTTTTGTAAAAAAGAACTTAAAAAGCTAAATTTATCTGAAGAAGATATGGAATTTTATTTAGATAAAAATAATTGGAACAGTATTTTAAATCTTCAGTTATTATATGGAAACGATAACGAGTCTAAAAATAATGAATCACTTAAAGAGTGGGTTGAAAAAAATAAAATCAACTGCAAAAAACAGTTAATTCCGGAAAAATATACAGATGCGGCAGATTTTAAAAAATTTATAGAAGAACGCAAAATACTCCTTAAAGAAAAACTAAAAAAGGCTTTTGAATAAAAGGTAATTCTTAAATATTTTCTTCGTAAATATTTGCGTTAATAACCTCACAGGCAACATCATAGTCAAAGCCCGCTCTGACAATGGTTGCTAAATCTTTTTGCCGATTCGCTTTTCTTAATTCTTCATCTTTTCTGTAAGGGCCTATTTTTTTCTTTTTTGCTAATTTCAGTGCCATTTCGAACGGATTAAATGATTGTTCGGATAAAATATCGTCGATTAAGTATTCTGAAATACCTTTTTGCTGTAATTTTATTTTGATATATCTGGCCGGTTTTCCTGCATTTAAATAGCTGCGAATTTTTATATCCGCATACCGATTATCGTCAAGATATTTTAGTTTTTGAAAATCGGATAAAATTTCTTCAATCCAAGTGTATGCTTCATTTTTATTAAATTCAGGATTTTGATAAGCATAGTCATTTGTGCGTCTTTTTAAGACCTGTCGCAAATTTTCCACTGACGATTCAAATCGCTTTAAATAGTATAAAGCAATATTTTTAAGACGCTGTTTGGTTATTTTTTTCAAATTTTTCTTTTTTATCGGCTTATCTGTGTATTCTGGCACTTGAAAAAACTTTCTTTTTATATTAGATTGCACATAATTTATAACACCATTATATGAGGAATTTTAAAATTGAGTAATAAAAATTTTGATACTTGTGTATCTTTTAGCTTGGCAGATGGCGCATTTGTAGGAAGAATTGTCCGTTTAGATAATGTTTTACAAGATATTTTACAAAAACACGGATATCCTTTAAATGTTTCAACAGCATTATCCGAAACATCGGCTTTAGCGGTTTTGTTATCAAGCCAGCTTAAATATGACGGTTTGTTCACGTTACAACTTCAAGGAAACGGGCCGGTTTCGGTTTTGGTAGCAGATGTAACTTCAGACCATAAAATAAGAGCTTGTGCAAAATTTGATGAGAATCAATTAAAAAAAGCCAAAGCATTACGCAAAACTGAAGATATTATAGAGCAGGTTCCGCATTTGGTAGGCGGCGGACACATGGCTTTTACCATTGATCAGGGCCCGAATACCGATTTATATCAGGGAGTTGTCGATTTACAAGGAAAAACACTCTCGGAAATTGCATTAAGGTATTTTAAATTATCGGAGCAAATAGACACATCATTAAAGCTGTTTGTGAAATATCCTCAAGGCGAAAGCGATTCGTTTTTGGCAGCAGGTATTATGTT
>JBGVOY010000097.1:0-4170 GCA_045126755.1 Alphaproteobacteria bacterium
GACGAATTTTACCTTTTGTTACATCAGATATAACGTATCCGCCTTTAGCCGTTAAATTTTCTTTAGCATTTTCTCTTAAGCAAGGCAAACCTTGACGAGTTAATGTTAAAATACTTGGCATATTTTCTGTTGTTAAAGCAACTTCCCAAGCTTCTGCTGTTTCTACCACATCACATGGTCTGAAGGTCAAGATATTAGGCATTGCTCTGTATGATGCCAAATGTTCTACCGGTTGATGTGTCGGTCCGTCTTCGCCGACACCTATTGAATCATGAGTTAAAACATACACAACTCTAATTCCCATTAAAGCTGCCAAGCGCATTGACGGACGCATATAATCGGAAAATACAAAAAAAGTTCCGCCAAACGGAATTATACCGCCATGTAAAGACATCCCGTTCATAACAGCAGCCATTGCGTGTTCTCTTATTCCATACATTACATTATTGCCGTTATAATCATCAGCGGTAATTGTTTTTGAAGCAGGAACACTTGTTAAGTTAGAAGCTGCCAAATCTGCCGAACCACCGACAACTTGCGGAATAATTCCCACAATTTTTTCCAAGCACATTTGTGAGGCTTTTCTGGTTGCCACTTTAGTTTTATTTTTTATGGCATCTTCTTTTAATGCGTTTAATTCCTTGTTCCAATCAAGAGGTAATTCATTGTTTATAAAACTCAAAAATTCTTTACCTGCTTTATTTGCTTTTGCAAGCCAATTTTCATATTCAGATACCGATTTTAAACCAGCCTCATTCCAATTTTTCAAAACATCTGCCGGAACTTCAAAAGGTGCATATTCCCAGTTTAGTGCTTTACGCATAGCTGATGTTTCATCAGCACCTAACGGAGAACCGTGACATTTTGACGTACCGCATTTATTCGGCGAGCCGAAACCGATTGTAGTTTTACAGGAGATAAGAGTCGGTTTATCAGACTTTTGAGCCTTTAAAATAGCGGTTTCAATTTCTTGATAATTGTGCCCGTCAATTTCTAAAGTATTCCAGCCCATCGCCTCAAAACGCAAAAGCTGTTTTGTTGAACTTGCTTTATCAACCGTTCCGTCGATTGTAATATTGTTATTATCCCATAACACAATTAACTTATTAAGTTTTAAATGTCCGGCAAGCTCGGCAGCTTCTTGCGAAATGCCTTCCATCAAACAACCATCACCGTTTATTACATAAGTATAGTGATTGCATAAATCGTTGCCGAATTTTGCATTTATAATTCTTTCAGCCAATGCCATACCGACTGCCGATGAAATCCCTTGTCCTAACGGACCTGTTGTCATATCGATACCGCTTAAATGACCATATTCTGGGTGTCCTGCCGTTTTTGCACCCAACTGACGAAAATTTTTAATATCTTCAACTGAAATATCCTCATATCCCAATAAATATAAAAGAGAATACATCAACATAGAACCGTGTCCGGCAGATAAAACAAATCTGTCCCTATCAAACCAACGTGGATTTTTAGGATTTATCTTAATAAATTTAGAAAACAAAACCGTTGCCACATCGGCCATACCTAACGGCATACCGGGGTGACCGGAATTTGATTTATCAATGGCATCGGCACTCAAAAAACGAATGGCATTAGCCATACCGGTATAATTATTTTGCATATATATTCTCCTTTTTATTTCTTAAATTGTAAATCGGTAGCATCTTCATTTAAGCCAAGATAAATATCCAAATCATAAGTTCCGCTCGGAGGAATACTCAGTTCGCCTTTCTCACCGACATATTCGATTTCTTGCGTTCCTTTAGGGATGCTTACCATCGCATGATATGTTTTTTTACCTAAATAACATTTCGGTCCTTCAACTGTTTCCAAATAGTATGAAAAATGGATATCGGTAACATCAGTATCTGCTAAACGCATAACCTTAAATTTAGGTTTTATGACAGCTCTGTCTTTATTAACTTTTTCATTAAAATAACAAAATCCCTCATAGCCTATGGCAATAATTTCAAAAGCTTTTATATTGCCTTCTTTTTGAACAATGGCAGCATCATTTCTTCTGATATGAACTTTAGGGCAGCCTTCAACATCTTTAAGATACGCTGTTTCATTTTTACCGGCCTTAAGCACATAATGATTATTGTTATTATCGGCGTTACAAGCCGTAAATAATAAGGTTAGAGCTAAAATTACAAATCTCATATTTCCTCCGTTTTTATAAATTTTTTATCAGTATACTTTTAAACCTTTAATTTGTCGTAAACAAAGCAACCAATTCCGAATGATTTGAATAAACAAACTGGTCAACCATCGTAATGCTTTTTAATTTGTATCCGGCCTCGATTAAAACTTTTGCATCATTAACAAAACTGTGCGGATTACAAGATACCGCAATAATTTTTTTTATTTTGCCATTACCGAAAGCCCGTGCCAATTCTTTTACTTGAGCCATAGCCCCTGCCCTCGGCGGATCAAAAACAACCGCATCAAAATCTGCCAAATCAGAAGGCTCAAGAGGATATTTGAACAAATTTCTTTCCATAATTTCAATATTATGCAACATTTGCTTATTAACAGATACCTGAAAACCGTCCAATAATCCTTTGTTTACATCGACAGCCACAATTTTGTTACCGCAATTTGCAAGCTGATATGAAAAAGTTCCGATACCGCAAAACAAATCTGCAATTTTACCGTTTATATCCGCAACATATCCGGACACCGTATCAACAAGAGCTTTTTCACCTTGATAAGAGGCCTGCAAAAACATACCCGGAGCGACAAAAACATCATAACCGCCGATTTTTATAATCGGTTTTAATTTTTCAACCACAGGTTCGGCTTCTGAAAAACTGTCCTTACGATAAGAAACTCGAATAATATCGGGATTGGAGTTTACAAAATCAAAAATTTCCATTTTATGAGCAAGCTCCAAATCAGTTTTTGTTTCCAATACGATATCAATTCCGTTATAAGCATCCAAAACAAGCAAATCTCCCTTACAAATAAACGATTCGCTAAACTTTTTTCCTTTTATTTTTTTAACGGTTTTAATCTGACAAAGTTTGAGCAAAAATCCCCTGATTTTTTCAATATTATCATTTATTTTTGGGGTAAGCATCGGACAATATAAACAATCGGCAATGTTATTGCTTTTACTTTCATTAAAGCCGAAAACCATACCTGTTTTTTTATATTCAAATGTAAATGATGCTCGGCGCCGCGTTCCGTCCTCTATAAAAACCGGATTTTCAAAAACATCATCTTCAAGATGCAATTCTGCATTTAATATGCTTTTAAATTTATTTATTTTAAGCTCTTGATAATTTTGTTTAGATAAATTGCGAAAACAGCAACCGCCACAATTTTCCTGATATTTACACCCCATAATTTACTCCTCGATTAACGATGTGGATTCTATACCGTCTAAAAGAGAAATCTCTTTGTTTTCTTCATTCGAAAATGCCGGATGAATTTGCGACTCTGTATATTTTTCTTGTTTGTTAATTTTTTCCATTATCTCTTTATCATAAATTTCTACCCTGTTTCTGCCGTTTTGTTTTGCCATATACATCGCATCGTCAGCCATTTTAATCATAACCGATACATTATCGGAAATTCCCGATACGGCAACACCTATACTGACAGAAAATGTTACCGGAACTTTATCATCTGAATATACAACCACATCCGATATTGCTTTTTTTAACCTTTCTGCAACCATAACCGCTGTTTTTGAATCTACATTATCAACAAAAACCACAAACTCTTCACCGCCGTAGCGAGCAATTAAATCTTCCTGCCTTAGCGACCTCTCGCAAACCGAAGCTAACTCAATTAAAACCTTATCACCGATTTTATGACCATACGTATCGTTTATATTTTTAAATTTATCGGCATCAATCATAAATATTGCAAAACTTGTTTTCTTAATATGCGCATTTTTTATCTTATCTACTACTTTTGCTTCAAAATAACGTCTGTTATAGATTGACGTAAGCGGATCTCTGTCTGCCTGAGATTGTAAAACAGACTCATGTCTTTTACGCATGGTAATATCCTGAAACGCAGAGTAAAGCACAATATCGTTATTATATTCTACAACATTAGCTGATAACAAAAGCCAAAAAGGTGTATTTCCGGTCATCGTTTTAACTAAAATTTCAAAATCGTGCACTTCTCTGTTAAATTCCAGCCGTT
>JBGVOY010000098.1:0-3941 GCA_045126755.1 Alphaproteobacteria bacterium
TTTCCAAAACTTTAAGTAGTCTTCATAATCTTTAGTGCGTTTTTTAAGCTCTTTTAAAATTCTTGATACCGTTCCCTGTTTGATTTTTGCAAGCAAAGCACTTTGTTGCAGCATTTCTCTTGAGATATTAAGCGGTAAATCAGAACTGTCAATAACACCTTTAACAAAACGCAAATATGCAGGCATCAGACCTTCTACTTTATCCGATATGAAAACTTTGTTAACGTATAATTTTAAGCTTTGCTGTCTATCCGGTTGAAATAAATCATAGGGTGCATTGGTAGGAATATACAATAAAGCATTATATTCTATGCTTCCTTCTGCCTTGAAATGAAGTGTAAGCCACGGGTCATCAAAATTTTTGGATATATGGTGATAAAATTCTTTATATTGTTCTTGAGTTATATCCGCTTTATTTCTTGTCCACAATGCCGATGCGTTATTAACGGTTTCTTCTCCGGCTTCAGTCAAATTAAGCACAATCGGATATTCTACATGGTCCGAATATGTGCGGATAATATGTCTTAAATAAATTGTATCGGTAAAATCCTTAGCATCTTCTTTTAAGAACAACTTTATATCCGTTCCGTTTAAGTCTTTTTTAGCTTCGGAAATTTCGTATCCGCCCAAACCGTCGGAAACCCATTTCCACGCCTTATCATCATCTGCTTTTTTGGTTATTATCTCAACTTTGGAAGCGACCATAAAAGCCGAATAAAAACCGACACCGAATTGTCCGATTAAATCAAATGCCGAACCGTTATCTTTAACATTATTTACAAAATCGGCGGTGCCTGATTTTGCTATTGTGCCGATATGATTGATTAAATCCTCCTTATTCATACCGATTCCGTTATCGGATATAGTTAAGGTTTGTTCTTTTTCATCCGGTGTAATTGTAATTTTTAACTGTCCTGAAGGTTTTGCCACATCAGGATTTGTTAACGCCCAATATTTTAATTTATCACAAGCATCGCTGGCATTTGATATCAATTCTCTTAAAAATATATATTTTTCAGAATAAAGTGAGTTAATCACAATATCTAAAAGTTTTGCAACCTCGGTCTGAAATTCTCTTTTTTCGCTCATTTTATACTCCCAAAATATTATAATACATTTTATATGGGTATAAAAAATCCACTTCGCAAGTGCTATATATAAATTTTACTTGCTTTTATTTTTAAAAAAGCTAAAGATAATTCTTGAATTTAACATTAACCGATTTTAGGAGATAATTTATGCCTTCAGTTGTAAATGACAGTTGTATTAAATGCAAGATTTGCGCAAGTGTATGTCCGGTAGAGGCATTTCATGAATGCGAATCCCAATTAGTTGTTAATCCTGATGTTTGTATTGATTGCGGAGTTTGTATTGCAGAATGCCCTCAAGGCGCTATCGCTAACGATGCCGATGCTGATGAAAAATTTGTAAAATTTAATGCTGAACAAGCAAAAATTTGCCCCGGTGCAAATGAATAATTTTAAATATGAATTTAAAAATTAAAAAGCCTTATCAAAATGATAAGGCTTTTTTTGCGTATATAAATCAGAATTTTTCTTGTAATTCAAAGAAATATGCTTGAGGATGGTCGCAAACAGGACATTTTAACGGAGCTTTAGGGCTCTCAATTCTGTGTCCGCAGTTTCCGCATTCCCATATAACTTTTGTAGGACGTTCAAATATTTTTCCTTCACATAACGAATCCAACAAAGCTTGATATCTTTCTTCGTGACCTTTTTCAATTTTAGCAACTTCTTCAAATAAATATGCAATTTTTGTAAAGCCTTCTTCTTTTGCTTCTTTTGCCATACGCGCATACATATCAGTCCATTCATAATTTTCGCCGGCAGCAGCATCTTTTAAGTTTTCAATGGTTGAAGGAACTTCACCGCCATGTAACAACTTAAACCACAATTTTGCGTGTTCTTTTTCATTATCGGCTGTTTGAGTAAATTTATCGGCAATAATATTATAACCTTCTTTTTTTGCCTTTGAAGCATAGTATGTGTATTTATTTCTGGCTTGAGATTCGCCTGCAAAAGCATCTTTTAAATTTTGTTCTGTTTTAGAGCCTTTAAGTTCCATTATTTTTCTCCTAGTATAAAATTGTTCCTAAAATAAAAATAACACCCTTTAGCAGGGTGTCAACAAAATAAAAATATTATCAAAAATTTTATATCTGTTTTTCTTTTTCAAGCTTCTCGATAACGTCGCCGATTTGGTCAGAATCGGCTACTTTACCTCCTGAAAGCAAATTCTGCTTTATATCTGCGACAACCTTTTTAAACTCAGATAATTTTGCTCCGCTCAAATTTTCACCTGTTGCTGCTCTGATTTTAAGCGGATCGACCTTTTTACCGTTTCTTACTACCTCAAAATGTAAATGCGGTCCTGTCGAACGGCCGGTACTTCCGACATAAGCAATTACCTGACCTTGTTTTACTCTTACACCGGGACGAATCCCTTTTGCAAAAGATTTAAGATGTGCATAACCTGTGGTATATTCCGAATTATGTCTGATTTTAACAAAATAGCCGTATCCGCCTACCCACTTAGCTTGCGTAACGGTGCCGTCGCCGCTTGCATATACTTTTGTTCCCATCGGAGCCGCATAATCTACTCCGTGATGGTTACGATAGTTTTTGAATATCGGATGTAAACGACGTCCGTATCTTGAAGATATTCTGGCATTTTTAAATGCAAGAGGTTTTTTATCCAGCGTTTTTTTCAATGCTAAACCTTTTTCATCGTAATAATCGACATTACCTTTAGAATCTTCAAAACGATATAATTGTATTTTTTCTTTTCCCAATTTTAATGAGGCATAGATTATATCTCCATATTTTACGACCTTACCGTTTGGCGCAATTTTTTGTTCAAAACTGACTTCAAACTCGTCTCCGGCTCTTACATCTCTTCTAAAATCAACACTAAATGAAAATATATTGATAAAATTGCCGACCACATTTCCGGGAACTCCGGAGTTTTTCATTGAGAAAGAAACATTACCATGTATAACACCGCTGAGTGTTTTAATATCTGTTTTCAAATCATCTTGTTCTTCTCTTGCCTCATACGTGTCATCAGATTTTTTTTCAACCACATATCGTGTTCCGCTTACCGGTTCAACGATAATCTTATCAACACAAACAAGCTCACCGTATTTATCATCTACCGTTGTTGTAATATTTATCTGCTGTCCGATTTTAATATTTCGAGCATCATATACTTTTTTATATGCGGTATAAATATCCGTAGCTTTAGCATAATCTAACCCTAATTTTGTAAGGATTCCTATAAAACTGTCACCTTTTTCGACAGTAATAACATCATGGCTGATACGAACACCTCCTGATGTTGCAACTTCTTCAATCAAATCCTGAGTTTTTAATTCAACATTATCAATAAGTTGCGTCTGAGGTTCATCGGCTACCGAAACAAATTCATTTTCCAGAGCATCTTCATCTTCTGAAATTTCGTCATCTTCTAAAATTTCTTCAGTTTTTAAGTCTTCATCAATATCTTCCGGCTGCATTTGAGCAAACTCTTCAGGAAGCATATCTTCCATTGCCATACTTTGCGGTGCAGAAGCCTTTACACTATTGTTATTGTATATAGAAACAAACAAAGCGGCCGTAACAGCAATAGCATATACCAGAAGTAATGCTCTTTCTTGTCTGAGCCTTTTTGCTTTTTTTCTTTTTTTGTTAAAGTTCATTGTAACAATACCTTCAAAAAATTATTTCCTTATACAATGCCTCAAGATGTTTTTTTTTTCAAGCAGATAATAAAGTTATACAACAAGACGAGCAAATTTGTGTTTTTACAATACTTTAGCATAAAATTCAAAAAAATATTAAAAAAAATAAAAAAAACACTTGCATTTATATTTTTTGTTATGTATAAGATGTTTGTTAAGTTGATGGGGGCGTAGTTCAGTT
>JBGVOY010000099.1:0-3182 GCA_045126755.1 Alphaproteobacteria bacterium
AAATTTGTGGCCCAGAAAAATAAATAAATTAAAGAGCAAGAGTTTAGCGGAGGCGGCAACAAAGGTCCGTATAAACATATTAAAGATGGTTTGAAAATCTTAAACGACAGGCTTGATACCATTATTCAAAAAGGCGAGATGTATAAGTCATCGGAGTTTGAACGTGAAAAATCTGCAGGCAGGGTAGAAAAAACCACCACATTATTTGAAGAAGCGCAAAAACAGAATGCTCCGAGCGTATTTGAGGCTTATAGAGGCTTGGTTGATGAGGCAGAGGCTTCTGTTAAGGCTCGCAGAGATGCAAACGAAGACCGTAAGCAACAACTTGCTGCATTTAAATCAAGGCTTGATATGAGAGACGGACAAAACACAGTCGATAGCAAAATAGCTTTAATGCAAGCTGCGGCTCAAGGCAGAGGTGCTTAAATGATAAAAAAAATATGGCGGTTTATTAAGTTTTTAACATTGAGCGCAATCTGGACGTATGTGTTTCTGGGGACGGCTCGTTTTGCTATGTGGCAGATATGGAAATTTGATATTTTTAGCCTAAAACAATGGAAAGTGATATCAGATTATTGGAATAATAACGGTGTTATATCAGGTGCTTCTGATTTTAGCTTTTTTATTGTTTTGATAATTGTTTTTGTTCTGTGGATTTTAGGAATTTCTCGTGTAAATAAAATCAAATACGGGAACCTGTTTCTTAAACCGTTGGAATATTTTGCTAATCGAGAAATAAAAAAATATGAAAATATAGACACTCACGTGGTTATTAAAAATATATCGGTCGGTGAAAAAATGACTATAGAAGATGTGATAAAAGACCGCATAAAACAAGAGAAAGCTAACGTTGCAAAAGATGCTGATGCTTTACGTAAAAACATTTCCGAAAAAATAATTCAGAGAAAGGAGCAATAAATACTTGTTAACTGAACTTAAATGGTATACTATCGGCTAAATACTTAGGAGAAAATATGAAACCCTTAATTGTATTGGCCAGAATATTTTTTGTCGGTTGCCTGTGGAGCATTATCTTCACTGAGGGCATAAGGGTTATTATGCTTGAAAACTGGCGTTTTGATATTTTTTGGCCGTTGCATTGGGTTTATGCGTGGAAGTTGTGGTCTGCGGGCTGGGTAATAGATACTCCTAAAGAATGGGCTTTTGTTTTAATAATAGTATCATTTATTCCGTTATGGCTGACAGGTTGGATTGCGCTTTGTATGGTTGCTTGGGAAAAGCTTGCATACAAGTTGGTTATGTTCCCGATAAATATGTTTAAGGGTGAAAATAAAATTTCCATAAAACCGGCAATAAATAAAACTCCGGTTGTCGTTAAGAAAAAATCGTATAAAGAAATCAGACCGACAGGAAGAAAATCGCCGATTCGCGACTATTCTGACGAAGCTCAAAAGCCGACCTCATCTCCTGTTGCATCATCGAACAGAATAACCGTTCCGTCATATACGCCGTCTGCGGCTGCTTCAGGAGGAGGAACAGGTTTGAAAGATCGAGTTGTTAATGCTCGTGAAACCTTTAGTCATTCTTTATTTAATCTTGATAATGAAGATGATGATTTTGATTTGGATTTTGATACTTTTGAAAAATCGGATATATTTAAAATTGATGATAAAAAGGCAAAGAAAAAGCCTGAAACACGTAATACTAAAGCGCCAAGAAGCTTTGATGATGAAGATGACGGTGAAATGTATCATAATGCGTTATCAAAAAAATCTAAAAAATCATCTGATGACGAATATCAGCCTAAACGAAAAAATTATGAAGAAGATGATGACAGACAATCTCGTCGCAGAGATGACAGAAAAGAAGACAAGCGCGACAGGAGAGAAAAAGATTTCAGAGCAAATGAAAAGAAGAATAATCAGCGTGAAGAAAGAGATGACTACTCGGATAAAAGAAACTCTCGCAAAGAATATCCCGATAACGAATACAATTCAAATAATGCTGAGACGTCTAAAAACCAAGAAAAACCCAGAGGAAATAATCCTATAGTTGATGTTTTAACGCAAAAAGGTTATGACATTATATCCGGTGTAACCATCAAAAATACTATGATAGATTTTGTAGCTATATCTGAAGGCACAATTTGTTTATGCTTGGTTGATAAGGAAGTCGGAGATTGGCTTGCTGATGAAGAAAGATTTAATAATGAAGAGCCGTTATGGTTCTCGGAAAACAGTCATAGAATATCGCCGGTTCGCAAGGTGTCTTTGGCAAAAGAAGCGCTTATGCGTAAATTGGATGATACAGACTTAAATATTGAGATTAAACCATACGTGATTATACAAATGGGTAACATTATAAATGCTGAAGATATGTTCGAGATTTGGGAAGACACTAAAGTTGAGGTAACTCGTATTAACAGAGGTAGTCCTAAGGAAATAAAACTATTCTCGAAAACTGTTGAAGAAGCAGATTCCAGAATGGATAGGACAGATTTAGAAATACTTAAGAAAATAATTCGCAGTGCCGGATAATTTTTAATTTTTAGGTAAGAGGTTGATAAAATGGCATTAAAAGACAGAGGTTCAGAGTGGGAAGAATACGATAACGCGGTCAAATGGATGTTTGTATCGATGATTATCACACTTGTCATAACACTTATTTTGACGGTGTTTTCACTACCTTTAGCATTTTTAATTGAGCAAGGTATATCAAAAGATACAATAGCTACGGTTAAAAGGTTTTTGGGAGCCGTTCAATCAAGACCGACATTTTTGTTCAAGCAGTATGTTAACTGGTGGAATAAGTTAGATGCCGGAAACGGTTTTTCTTTAAGTATGTGGTTACCTTTTTTGCCGTTTTTAGCTTTGCCGACCGGAATAATTACCGGTATGGTATCATGTCCTTATCGTTTTCAGTCAAATGTTCACGGTTCGGCTCGTATTGCAACATTAAGAGATATCAACCGTATGGAGCTTTTAGGTTTTGACGGCTTTTGCCAAGTTGTCGGTAAGTTTAACGGAAGATTGTTACTGTTAAAAGAAACGTTATCAACATTGTGTTGTGCACCTCCGGGAACAGGTAAAACCGTTGGTGTTGTTATGCCGACAATTTTCCATGCCAAAGGTATGAGTCTTATCATTAACGACCCGAAACCTGAGCTTTGCTACAAAACTTCCGGAGCAAGAGCTAAAGTAGGTCCCGTGTTTGTGATTAAC
>JBGVOY010000100.1:0-5072 GCA_045126755.1 Alphaproteobacteria bacterium
ACTCCTATATCTTTAAATTGTAACCAGTCATTTTCTTTATTAAGCGTAAAAATTTCAACTGAATTTTTTTGGCAGATTTCTTTGATAAATTCTCTCTCCTCGTTGCAGATTTGAAAACTCATTATTTTAGAAGTCATGCTACCGTCATAATGTTTAAAAATTGTACCTCCAATTAAATCAATTCCGGCAAGCAAGATTTCTTTGTAGCCTCGTAGTATAGCAAAAGATACGGCAGCACTTGAAGAAAAATGTCGCCAACATAAACATTTCTCTTTAATAATATAACCCTCGTTTTTAAATTCCAAACCGGTATTTATACTAACCCATTCACAATTTTTTGTTTCTAAAAACTTTACAGGCTCATCAACTGATACCATATAATTAACTGTCTTACATTGAGGAACAAGATTATTTATACATAAAACATCATACTGCCTATAATCAATTTTATTAAAATCAATTTTATTTATAAAAGGCGAACGCCCAAAAATTAGTATTTTTTTCATTTGCTTAATTTCCTTGTTGCAATTCACACAAAGCATTTATATTTTTATCATCTTTAATCGCCATAACCATTTTATAATATTTTTCATAAAATTGCGATAATCCATTAAAGCGGTTTTCCGCAATAACTATCATCGGTTCTTTGTGGCTCTGAAATAACTCTTGAGAGCCGTCTGAATATGTTATTAAAATATCTCTTATTATTTTCTTTGGTTGTGCCATGTTTCGCTCCTATTCTATATTGTAATTGCCCCATTGACTTTCCTCGCAAGCCACCAATACTCGCATTTTAGCCCTTTCTTCTATCATTAGTCCAAACCGTACAATGTCCCTCTGAAACAGAATAACCATTTATCCATAAAGATATTCTATATTTTATGAAAGAATATAATTTTTCAATTATTTTTTTATCTTTCAGAATATAACGAGCATAAAAGAAAGCCGATAATATGCCAAATTCTTTTTTGCCTGTTTCTTTTTGTGTTTTTCTATCATAAAAAATAATATCAACTTTCATTTTTGTCCCCTTTTATTATTCTTGATTTCTTAAATAATTCGCCCTCGCCTCGTTTATGAGGTATAACCCAAGTATAGCCAGCCACTCCACGCAAGCCTTGTCTATCTTTGCCTACGGAATTATCATCAAGTTTTCGCCAATGACCCATGACTTCGTAAGCATACGCAGGCTTTTTAACAATTCTTTCCGCAGCGGTCGGACATAGTTTTTTAATTTTTGCAGCCGTTGCAACATAAATTACATCAGACGGCTTATATTTGATTTTTGTAAATTCTCGACCTATTCTGCCTCTAACAGTAAAGCCAATGTCATTTTCAACATAAGTAATTTTTGTTCGCCTAATTCGGCTTAAAGTTGCTTTTATAATATTGTCATAAAAAGCAGGGATATTGCCTTTATTTTCGCCTAAAGAGTAAGCAAATAAATTCATTCGGTCAGTCATGCCAATTTTTTTATCGTCTTTGCGGTCATAGATATATTCTTTTGTAACAAATACGGTAAGGTATAAAGTAGGCGACACCTCAAAAAGTCCTACACCTTTAACAAAGGTTTTAACATAGCAATAATCGGCAAGCCCCAACTGTTCTCTTAAATGTTGATGTATCTCACTTTCGGTATCTTCAATTTCCGGCATAAAATCAAACCAGCAATTTGTAAATGGTGGACAAGTTTTTTCGTTAAAATTTTCTGCCTCTTTTACATCAAGGGCTGGTACAAAAAACATATTTGCATTTTTGCAACAGTCTAACATATAATCTTTATATTTGAGTGCAAATTCGTTTGTTTGGGGGATTTCGGCAGACGGATATTTAAAAAATTCCGTACTTGACATTATTCCCGACCGCTCCTCAAGTAAATTTTCTATTGTAAATTTTAGCGTCTGCATGTTTCCTCCTCTCTTGACCAAAGAATAACGCTTTTGATTTCTTTTAATGTTTTATTATTTGCAAGGTCATTGCAAAAAGATATTCTATGCGTTGTAAAAGGTTTTTCAAATTCTATATGCAATATGCGGTATTTGCCTAAATGATTATTAGCATGTTCAAAATACCCTTTTGTACATTTTGCTCCCAGCCCATTACAAAGCCAATTCAAAATATCATTGTCATTCAAATCTTTTATTTTTTCATTTCCTGTAAGCATTTATTTTTTCCTTTTCTTTTTTAAATCGGTTTTGGTAGTATCTTGCGTCATGCTTATAATACCAAACTTTTCCATTGAGAGTTGATATTGTTGCGTTTTTCTTTTGGATTACTTCTTGTAATTGTTCTTTTGTGTAATTTTTATATTTTTCGTAGTCTTGATATTCATATAATCCGTTTGTATAAATACTAAAATCAAGGTATATTCCTATCTTTTCAAGTTGTTTTTGAGCGTCTTTTAGTACATTTATAAAAGGTTGAATATCGTCTATTTCAGTTTTATTTTTAGAAGATTTCATTTTATACCTCGCTTTCGGTTATAACACGACCTTATGTAATTTACATCTTGTTGTTGTAATTTATAGTTCAAACATTCTTGACAAGGTTCATGATGAAAACCGCCATTTGCTTGATTTATTTTTTTTATTTTTTTATTAAACTTCCGGCAAGTATCAGTCCAAGCCCCACGATAATTACAGCGATTACAAACAAAATTGCCATTAAAAGTTGTATAATAAAGCGTGCCAGCCTCAATTTTTTTATTCAACATATATTCAAAATCTGCTTTTGACATTATCTGTTTTCCTTTTTATTTTTTTTTTTTTTTGATTAGCCGTTGTATGCAAAATTTTCAGTCAGCCATGCGTACATTTGATTTTTTTCTATGATATATTTGCCGGAATTAGTTTTTACAAATTCCTCGCAAATTTCATTAAACCATTTTTTAAAGCGTGCCTCACTTATCATTCGTTCTCGCACACAATAATCTTTTATTTCAATTAAAGGCACTTTACCCTTGCTCTTGCTCTTTTGCTCTGCATATTCACGCATGAATACGCAAATTTTTTCATAACTTGAGGTATTGTCTTTTATGACATCAAGCGATAGGGCTTTCATTTCTTTATAGGTATTTACCATATATTGCCAATGGTAAGGTTGAATTTCCAAATCATTCGTCCATACCGCCAAGACGGTACAAAACAGCAGGAGTAGAAATTCATCATCAATAGTAATATTACACCCAGCCCCTTGTTGTTCTAAAATACCCCAAAGAGCCTCGCTTGCTGGTATTCCATGTTGATTTCGGTGTTGAGTAAATACTTCTTTTGCAAGAGGAATAAAGCGGTCAAAATTCGGGTGATAGCGTTTTCTATTCGTATGTAATTTGTCTATTGGAGGACAGTTTACATACAATAATCGCCTTGCAATACCACCCTCAAAAGAACTTTGATAGCGTTGTTGCACTTGCCAGTCTTTTAAAAACTCTGCCGTTGAAACAAATATAAAGTTTGCCCCTACATTGTATTGAGAGGTAATTCCCTCCGCTCTTGATGTTTTGGATTTTCCCATGCCACAATATCCGTCAAATAATTGGTTTATTGCAGCGACAAACTCTTTTGCAGATATGGACGGATTTGCAGAAAAAGCGTCCCTGAATAAGCGGTCGCCTGCCTCGTCCACAGTAAATAATAAATTGTTAGTATAATATTTTTTTATTTGTGCGTAAGTTTCACAAAGTCCTTTTGATGTTATCGGGTCGTCAAAGGTTGTAATTGGTTCTCTACCTAACTCTTGATAGGCTAACTCAACTTCTTTTTTTTGACTATCGGTAAGCGGAATTTCGCTTTTTGCTAAAAATTTACTATGTAAAGACAAAGCCCTGTTATAGCGTGCAATACGTTCTTCATCTACGCATACAAAAATTTGTTTCAAGGCTCTTAAAGTTCGTGATTTTCCGCTACCTTTTTGACAAAGAATTATACAACCTGAATTTAAGCGGATTTCTTGACCGTCCTCATTTTTATATTTAAAATCAAAAGTATTTGCACAATACATCATGTATGACAAAACTATCATTTTTAAGCAGATTTTCGGTAAATCTACCCCTCTAATTTTGTGCAATTCTTCAACTATTTCATCTATTACTTGTAACTCTGCCATATTAAACCTATTATATCACAATTTTTGATAATAATTGCACGCTCTTATAAAACTGCTCTCTGCCTATATTCCACATCAAGTTTAAGCCCTGCTCGCTCGGAAAGATGAACAATTTTTTTTATTTTTTGCTCCGGAATAATTGACAATACTTTTTCGGGAATAATTATTTTTTCTATTTCTTGATAACAACATTCGCCAGCAAACATTTTTGTTAAAAGTTCCAAATCATCACAAAAATAAAGCAGTCGTAACGATATTAAATTTGCTATATTTATTATTTTTGATTTTTTTTCTTCTCGTTCAGGAATATGTAGAGTTTCACAAATTTTAAATACCGTTCTACGTGATATTTTTTCGTTAAATTCTCTCTCAATGTATGCCGGAATATCTTTTTTATAAATTCCGTTATTTATTAACTCATTTACTCGGTCAATAATTTTTCCTGTTATTTTTGATTTTCTTGCCATGTGCTTGCCCCTTTTTTTGTTAAATCTACCTCTTTTATATCATTAAAAATAATATAAGTCAAATTTATTTTATTGGTTTTACATCAATGTCTAAAATTTCAAGTTGTGGGGGATTAGGTAAGTCGTATTCGCTCAAATCCTCCGCAATAGTGCAGCAGTCAGGAGGGCATAACATCAATTCTTTTTTAATCTGATTTTCTTTAATTTGATGTTGAATAGCCCCTGTAATCGCTATATTTATTTGAGTTATAATACTAATAAAAAGTATAATAACAAAAAGTCTTTTTAATTGAGATTTTAAAGTAATTTTTTTATTTTTCATTTTCTACACTCCATTTCTTTTTTTTATTTTTTTTCTACATTTCTCTATAAAAATAATTTGTATTACCTAATTTTTTGTAGCCCGATAAAGCCCCTCCGACTTCGTAATTGTTTTCAATTTCGCTTTTGGTATATCCACTACCGGACATTGATAAAAGTTCCTTATCGTTTGATATAGCC
>JBGVOY010000101.1:0-3847 GCA_045126755.1 Alphaproteobacteria bacterium
TAAAACAATTAAAAACGGAGTTTGCTTATATCAAAGTTTGGATGCTGATTTTTCGCCTTCAACCGTAATAAAAAAACTCGGGCTTGATAAACCTGTGTTTGCAAAATTGTGCAGATACGGAATTATGAGGATAGATTAAAAAATCTTAAAAAAACTCTCTTCAAACAAGAGAGTTTTTTATTTTCTTGACTTGAAACAAAAAAGACTTTAATCTTTTAACAAGATTTTGAATTATTAACCTCATAATTATATAAGCCATGATTAACGAGTATCTGGATTGGACGGTATTTATCAAAGTCCGAGCTTCAATGGTCGAGGTTGTCCCTGAAGTCGAAGAAAAAGTCAGTAAAGATGCAAATCTTGAGGATATCGGCTTTGACACTTTCGGGATGGACACATTAAGACCTCTGCTGGAAGAAAAGTTTTCTATTCTGATTTCAAACTCAGAGCTTGACAGTTTTAAGACCGTGGCCGATATTGTTGAGTTTGTTCGCAAACGCTCTAAAAAACTGTAATCTTTTTTGCAAAGCCTCCCTAATAAAATTACGGAGGCTTTCGCTTATTTGCTTAATTCATATAAAACTACCGCTGCCGCTGTTGAAACGTTTAAGCTTTCAACTTTCGGATTTATGGGTAATCTGACGGTAATATCGCACGATTCTTCGACCAAACGCCGCATTCCTGCTCCTTCACTTCCCATAATAACCGCCAGCTTGGTGTTTTTATCTATTTTATCAACATTATCTTTTGCATATCCGTCCATACCTACAACCCAAAAACCGTTTTTCTTTAAAGTTTCGATGGCGCGTGATAGGTTAGTAACTCTGACAACGGGGACCATTTCCATTGTTCCGGCCGCAGCTTTTGCCATAGAACCGCTTTCTTGAGGAGAATTTTTATCTTGCACAATTAAAGCCTTTGTTCCGAAAGCGGCACATGAACGAATAATTGCTCCGATATTTTGCGGATCGGTAACTTGGTCTAAAATCAAAACATTGCATTTTTGTTCATTTTCAGTCATTGAACATAGCTCTTCAATACTCAAATTATCAAGCTCGGAACAAAAAAGCGCAAATCCTTGGTGGACGGCATCGGCAGAAACAAGTTTATCAATATCTTTTTTATCTGCGGTTATAATATTCAGATTAGGATATTTTGCTCTTAAGGAAACGGCATTTTCTGATGTGCAAACAAGCTTGTGGATTTTTCTGGCAGGATTTTCAAGCGCAGCCAGAACAGCATGACGACCGTATAATATCAGACCTTGCGAATTTGTCTTTGATTGATATGGTTTTGAAAATTTTTTTTTCATTAAATTACCTTTCTTAATACTCCGTTTTGTTCGTTAAGCATTTTTTTTGCATCTTCTTTGTTGCATTTTTTCATGCACATAACACATGCTACTTTAACATTGTTTCCGGACAGTTCTACATATTTGCTTGCTTCTTCGGTACTTATATTGCAGATTTCTGAAACAAAACGGGTTCCTCTTTCAATCAGTTTTTTGTTACACATACGCACATCAATCATATAGTTTTGATAGGTTTTTCCGATTCGCACCATTGCACCGGTAGAAAGCATGTTTAAGACCATTTTTTGCGCAGTTCCCGATTTCATTCTGGATGAACCGGTAACGGCTTCTTGGCCGACAACCGTGCAAATGGTTATATCGGAATATTGTCTTAATTTTGCATTAGGATTTGAAGTTATACCTATTGTGGCAATTTTTTGTTCTTGAGCTTTCCTTAATACGCTTAACACATATTCAGGATTACCGCTTGCAGATATTCCGACAACAACGTCGTTTGGTGTCGGATTAAAAGATTCTAAATCCTTTAATCCGAGTTCTTGGCTGTCTTCCGAATTTTCGATGGAGAATCTTAAAGCTCTATCGCCGCCGGCAATAAAACCGCAAACCATACCATGCTCAACTCCGAATGTAGGCCAACACTCCGAAGCATCTAACACACCTAAACGACCGCTCGTTCCTGCGCCAAAGTATGCCAAACGTCCGCCTTTTAAAAATGATGAAGCAATTAAATCTATTGCTTTGCCGATATTGGGAAGTTCTTTTTCTACGGCCAACGCCACTTTTTTATCTTCATTATTTATGGCTGTTGCAATTTCAAGCGGACTCATAAGGTCAATTTCTTTAGTGTCAATGTTGCTTTGCTCGGTAATTATAATTTTTTTCATAACAAAAATCTCCAAAATTCAAAATATTGAAACATTTATTCACAGTTTATGCAAAATTATTTAATTTTTATTAAAAAAAAGGTTGACAAGATAACAAAAATAAGGTTATTAGCATTGAAGAAGGAAAAAAAAGATTTGTTCTTTTCCCGTCTTACTTAAAATGGAGGGGTGGCAGAGCGGTCAAATGCAACGGACTGTAAATCCGTCGACTTTAGTCTACGATGGTTCGAATCCATCCCCCTCCACCATTTAGGTTTTCTTCTGATAGCGAGTTTGCGGGTGTAGCTCAATGGTAGAGCAGAAGCCTTCCAAGCTTATTACGAGGGTTCGATTCCCTTCACCCGCTCCAAAATTTCACTCACATATCGGAAATCGTCTTAACCCCTTTTGATAGGATTATATAACAATGGCTAAAGAGAAATTTGAACGTAGTAAACCACACTGCAACATTGGTACCATTGGACACGTTGACCATGGTAAAACCACATTAACAGCTGCTATTACAAAAGTATTGGCAGAAGCAGGCGGAGCAGAATTTGTAGATTATGCAAACATTGATAAAGCTCCTGAAGAAAGAGCACGTGGTATAACCATTTCAACATCACACGTAGAATATGAAACAGAAAATCGTCACTATGCACACGTAGACTGCCCTGGACACGCCGACTATGTTAAAAACATGATTACCGGTGCGGCACAAATGGACGGTGCAATTTTGGTTGTATCATCAGCTGACGGTCCGATGCCACAAACACGTGAACACATTTTGCTTGCACGTCAAGTAGGTGTTCCTGCATTGGTAGTATATATGAACAAAGTTGACCAAGTAGATGATCCTGAATTGTTAGAATTGGTAGAAATGGAAATTCGTGACTTATTGTCATCATACGAATTCCCTGGCGATGAAATTCCGATAGTAAAAGGTTCTGCATTAGTAGCATTAGAAAATGGCGATGCAAAAATCGGTCACGATTCAATTATAGAATTGATGAAAGCCGTAGATGCATATATTCCGCAACCGGAACGTCCGAAAGACCAACCATTCTTGATGCCTATTGAAGACGTATTCTCAATTTCAGGCCGTGGTACAGTTGTTACAGGTCGTGTAGAACGTGGTATAATTAAAGTAGGTGAAGAAGTAGAAATCGTTGGTATTCGTCCTACAGCAAAAACAACATGTACCGGTATTGAAATGTTCCGTAAGTTGTTAGACCAAGGTGAAGCTGGTGATAACATCGGTGTATTACTCCGTGGTACAAAGAGAGAAGAAGTTGAACGTGGACAAGTATTGGCTGCTCCGGGATCAATTACTCCTCACACAGACTTCAACTGCGAATGCTATATTTTAACAAAAGAAGAAGGTGGACGTCATACTCCGTTCTTTAACAACTATCGTCCTCAATTCTACTTCAGAACAACAGACGTAACAGGTTCTATTGAACTTCCTGCCGGAACAGAAATGGTAATGCCTGGCGATAACATTGCAATGACAGCAAAACTTATTTGCCCAATTGCTATGAACGAAGGTTTACGTTTTGCTATTCGTGAAGGTGGCCGCACAGTTGGTGCCGGTGTTGTTTCTAAAATTTTGAAATAATTTTAAGAAATTACCTTAAAGCAAATTCAGCCCCTGATTTTTTTCAGGGGCTTT
>JBGVOY010000102.1:0-2715 GCA_045126755.1 Alphaproteobacteria bacterium
CGAAAACCAAGATATAAAAATGAGAAAGAAATCATTTCAAGGTAAGGTTGAAAGTGCAGTTTGGAGAAAAGGAGCTACGCTGCGCGATATTTTAGATGCTATGGACTCTATAAATGCAGCTAACATTGACCCTAGGCAAAAAAACGCGTTACTTCAACGTATTATTGATTATGGGCAAAACTTATCAGAGCAAATTTATCTGGGAAAAAGACAAGTGCCGGAAAGTGATGATAATGAAACCATAAAGGAATTTAATTTACGTATGCAAGATAGTGCATATTCAAAATATCATCACAAAGAGGGCTATGGAGAACCACCGCATGGTGAAGGATATTACGATGAAAACGGAAAATTTGTAAAAGTTGATCATTATACAAAACAAAATCCGAATTCATCGACCAGAGGCGGAAGCCCTAATCCTCGTTGGCACCCAATTCCTTTAAGAGATGAAACGGTTTCTCCGCTTCCTCCTCAACCTGAAAATGTGGTAATTCCGGTTGTTCCTCCGGTTAGTCCTAATGCTAATAACAATGGTGCCGGTGTTGACACTACCCAGCCGGCAACCACACATGAAACAACTAAAAAAGATAAAAAAAGGCGTAAATGGCCTTTTATGCTGATACCGATTATCGCAACAGTCGTTATGGCCAGAGAATGCAAAAGTAGTGAACCGATTGTAAAAGATGCCGAGCCGGCACATACCACTTTAGTAAACCCGCTTCCGACACATTCACAAGAAGACGTTGTCGAACTTAGTTTAGCTGATTATGAATACTTAAAATATACCGAAAGTAAAGGCGTCGGTATACTCCAAAACCATAATATTGAAGATGCTGAGCAAGTTTATACAAACTGCGTCGAAAATACACAAAATTTCCCTGAAGAATTAAAGGCGCTGGTTGAAAAATATAATATGGGAAATGCTAAAGATACTCAGCGTTTTATTGATATTGAAAACAATCCGCAAGTTACGACAACCACCTTACTGTTGTTAGCCGAATCGTATTCTGCAATCGAACCGATAATTTTAGAGCAAATACAAAATCCAGATAATGAATTATCTCCTGTAGAAATAGCACAAATAAACAGTCGCTGTAAAATGGCAGAACAAGCTTATAAAAAACATAGCAATGAGGAAAATGCCAACCATATAAGCACTATTGACTATGGTTTGTATGGAGCAAATAAACAAACAGGTCCGTCGGTTAAATTTAATCAAGAGCAGGCTGAAACGCATAAACAGTTAGTAGATAATTCCCTTAGAAATCCGACGAAAGAAAGTTCGCACTATTATTAAAGTAAAAGCTCCGAAAAATCGGAGCTTTTATTTATTTTACATCATCCAGTGCTTCTTTTGTTGCCTGATAGCCGTCTTTTATTATCTCTTTTGTTCCATCGGAAACATCTTGAGCCACTTCGCCAACCGTAGTGTCGTCATTTATGCTTCCTTCATAAAAGCCTACTCCCAGAAGATATATTACGATAATAAGAAAAATATAGAACAAATATTTTAGTAATGTTGCCATTTCAAAACTCCCCAAAAAAATAAAACTCACAAAATAAGCTAATTATTTTAATGAGTTTTTCAAGGGAGGTTTGTTAATCAATATTTTCGTTATTATATATCCCGAACATAATTTTTTTGGGAACCCAGCCTTCTATGGTGTCAAATTTAATCAAACAAAATTCATTTGACTTTTCGCACTTTACTACTTCGCCTATTACCCCGTCTTCAACTTTTGCAATTACTTTTGATTTGTAGTTATCTTTATTATAGATATTATTTTCACCGGGAGTTATTATCTTAACAAAACGTTTTCCGGTCAACAAATTTTTTTTAACCCACGAAACCGAGCCATCCCAATCTTTTATTTCACGCCAATCACCGAATTCGTTAATAATTTCAACCGGTGCACCTTTTTGTTGGTATACCCATTCTATAGGATAATTTGTTCCGGGACCGGAACGTGCATTTGATGTATCAAAACGTAAAGATACCATACGTGGCAAAGGAAGTGAAGAGCTTTCTCCGTTGGCAAAAACAGGCATCACTTGCAAAAACAGAGCAATTATTGTTAAAAACATTGCTTTCATATTTGTAATCCTTTCCGGTAATGTTATATTTACTGCCGATTATGTTAAACTAATATAATAAACAAAAGGTAAAAATTATGGACTTAATTAAAGTTATTGAAGATTTAATTTGCTTTAAAACAGTTACGGGTAATTCAGATGAAATCGACAAATGCCTTGAATACATAAATTCTAAAGCATTAAATTTTGGCGCATATTCGGAAATAGTTCGTTTTGAAGATGCTTCTCCGGTGATTTTGGCATCTAACACGCAAGAAAAAAACTTTGATGTTTTGGTATTAGGGCATATTGATGTTGTTCCGGCAACCGATGATATGTTTGTTCCGGTTATTAAAGACGGTAAAATGTTCGGCCGCGGCACGTTAGATATGAAATCATTTGCAGCTGTTGCCCTTAATTCTTTAGAATATGTCATAAAAAATAATTTGAACCTTAAATTCGGTTTCGTATTGTCAACCGATGAAGAAACCGGAAGTAAAAGCACTAAAGCATTTTTAGAAAAATATTCGGATATATCTGCTAAAATTGTGCTTGATAACGACGTCGGCGGTGATATTTCAAAAATTGTTGCCAGATGCAAAAATCCCGTATTTGTAAAAATTATATCTAAAGGTAAAGCTG
>JBGVOY010000103.1:0-2949 GCA_045126755.1 Alphaproteobacteria bacterium
AAAATAAAAGATGATATCTTATATTCTTCTCCAACAATTAAGGACGATGAAATTGAAGTTTTACCATCTTTGTTTGAACAAGATAATGTATACAAAGAATATCCTTATAGCGCTAAAATTTCACTAAATGAGGCTACTGAAGATTTAGTCCCCTGCGTTAATTTTAAGATTGAAGATGCGTTAGGCGGAAATTATGCGCCGGTAGCCGAAAGCAAAGATGGTTATATCATAATTTATGCAAAAGAGATACCGACGGAACCGCTTGTAATATCTTCAATTATTTTACAATAACTAACAAAAGCATTGTTTTAAATAATGCTCAAAACTTAAATGAAAGGAAAAGAAAATGTCTCAAATAGAAAATAAAGTTTTAGGACAAGATAAAAAAATTATTCAAGAACGCGTAAAAAAAGATGTTTTTGCATCAAAGGTAGTTTGGGTTGTTTCGAAAGCCGGATGCGGATCAAATTTGATTAACGGTGTAATGGCTTATGAAATGCTGAGCGCTTCAGGAAAAGCTAAGGCTTTTAAGGGAAATAAAAAAATTTCGGATAAGGGTTTTATTTTTGAACGTAAAAATTAATAGGAGAAAGAAAAATGAAGACTTATTTTGATATTATACGTGATGTATCTAATTTACGATGGTCAATTATCGACACGGATCCTGTTTCATTTTCCGAAGTTCAAAAATCGGTAAAATTAGCAATCAGGCAAGCAAATTCTTATATTTGGTCGTTAAATGATTTTCCATTTAAAATAAAAAAAGATGCGTTTAATTTAAGCAAAGGTCAAAAGGCTGTCTTGGCGCCCAAAGGAACTTTGTTAGAAATCTGGATAGATGGTTCTAATACATATTTAGAACAAATAACTCCTAAAAATGCAGATTTTTTATCAACGCAAAAAACAGGAACGCCGACTAAATATTGGTTAGAATTTGGTGATAATGGTGCACAAATTCATTTGTATCCGATTCCGGATAAGCCTTATGTTATCTTAGTGCGTTATATTACAAATTATAAGGCAAAATCTAATATCGGAGAATTAAAGGTCAATTTATCCGATATGGATGATGTATTAAATTTGCCTGATGATAAAACCATTGAAGATATGTATCTGCACTGCTTATACACTAAAACAATGGAGTATTTAATTGCTGATTCAAAAGATGAAAATTATGCTCCTTATCAAAAAGAATTTTTAGAAGCATATAAAGTGTTAATTCAATTAACAGGGGTAAATTTGGAACCTAGACTTGTGGTTTAATAGGAGGAAATATGCAAAATTTATTTGTTAAAAATTTTAGAGGTATAAGAAAAACAAATCCGATTTCCGATTTAACATCAAAAGGAATTGTTTCGGCTATATCGTGTCAAAATGTAGAGTTGAAAAATACTCAAGATAGTTCTAATGTCGGTATTTTTACCATGAAAGGAAATAAATGTATAAAAGATATCGGCAAAAAAATTATCGGACAATTTGAAAGTGTGCAAGCCGGTGTTTCTTACTGGTTTATTTACGCAGTTGATGACAAAAAAGGATATTTATATTGTTTTGATATTTCAAATGATAAATTAGACTTACTTGATGTAGAACTTTCAAAAAGTAATGTTTGCAACGGTATTACTATTGCACAAGGATTTGATGATTGGTTTGTTTTTACAAATGGAATTGACGATTATTTAGCTGTTTGTATGGCTCAAACGGTTGCAATGGAAAGAGTCAAATTTTTAAATGCAACAGATGCCGAAAATCGAACAATACGAGGATTGGGACTGGAAGTTCAAGATGGCAGACTTGTAACTTTTTGTAAAAATAGAGTGCATTGGTCTGCTCAAGCAAATATATTCGATTGGGCTACAAGTAATGCTGAAATTATAACATCGCCGGCATATCAAGAATTTGACAGGGATATTACGGCGCTTTCTTATTTCAATAATTCTTTAATTGTATTTACAAATGATTATTCGGTAAGTTTTACGGGCAATCCGGCTGATGCAAGTAGTTTCGTGAGAAGCGGAGCTACCGGTGGCGGAACGCCTTCATTCAAATCGGTAATAAAATTTGATAATAAATTGTTTTATTATGATAATAAGGCAAAAAATATTTTTGCTTATTATCTGTTAGATATTGGGCAAACAAGACCAACTGACGGACTTGCAAATAATGTTATTCATTATTTCGAAAACATTGATAATTATCGGTTAAATGAAATAGAGCTTATAAGTTATATTTATGGTAATAAAAACGAAATTTGGTTTAAGTTACCTACAAATAACGGAAATTCAATTTTAATATTTGATTATCTTAATTCGGAATGGATTGAACGCAAGGCTCAAAAAGATATTTGTGCGTTTGCCATAATTAAAGGTGGTCTATATTCTGCATATAAAACAAAAATATTAAAAGAATATATCGGAGCAACTTTTGACGGAGAGTTTATTCCGGCAGAATACACAATGAATGTAATTAACTTAAATTCTGACAGTAATATTAAAATTCCTAAAATGCCATTGATAATTACATTGGATTTTAATTATGAAAATGACTTTTTTATGGAATTTATATATGATGACGAACCTGAAAAAAGTAAACACAAACACATAGTTAAACTAATGAAAGGATATCTTGTTTGGTCAAAAGATAATAATGATGAAAATGGCGGAAATTGGGCATTAAATCAGAATGATGAAAATGGAGGTGTTTGGCTAAGCGGAGACAGAAATTCGGTAATGTTTAATTTAGATTCTGTTCATCATTTTAAGCGTTTGCAAATTAGAATTTATACCAAAGAAGCGACACAAGAATTTGCTATTAAACGATTAGAATTTAAAAGGATACGTTTTAAAACTAAAAGTGTCGGCTAGTGTTTTATAAGGAGGTAAAAATGAAAAAAAAACAATCGGGAAGAATTGAATATGCTTCAACCGATAGCTTTAATCAACTTAATAA
>JBGVOY010000104.1:0-5300 GCA_045126755.1 Alphaproteobacteria bacterium
CCCCAAACCCGGAGAATACAAGGTCTGGGGTGATGAATTGGTTTTTGGCGCCCAGACGGCAGTTGATGAGATAAATAACAATGGCGGAATCATGGGTGAGAAACTGGAGTTATCAACAATAGATGACACATGCAGTGATAACTTAGCTGTTTCGACAGCGCAAATGCTATCAGTATCTTCTTCTATTAAACCTTCGCTGGTTATCGGTCCGTATTGTTCTAACAGCTTTGATGAAATCGCAAAAATATATTCTAAAGCCAAAATTATTCAAATTGTGCCGACAACGCTTAATTACCAAAATAGCTCACGCACACATAGGGGAGTTATGAAACTCGTAAGTTTTAAAGAGCAGCTTGGAAAAGACTTCTTTGCATTTTATAATCAAAGATATGCAGGTCTTAAAACAGCACTTGTTTATGATAAAAAAATTGACGGAGCTAAAGAAATTGTTACGGCAATTTTTGATGAGTTTCGTAAATATGGTAAAGTTAGTCTGCTAAAACAATTTCAATATGAAGATTATGATGAACTGGAACAATTAGTTTCAGATGTCGTTTCATCTGATTCTGATATTATCTTTCTTATGGGCAGTGCCAAGAAAAACGGAAAGTTGGTGCGAGAGATAAGCGAACTTAAAGCAAATAATATATTTTTTACCGATAAATACAGCGCTACCGAAGCGTTTTTTGAAAATGCAAAAAAATATTTAAATACTGTATATTTTATGTCGCTTCCTTCATTTGAAAATAATCCGGAGTTTACTGAAGAGTTGGTCGGATTGCGACTTAAGGGAATAGAGTTTGACGGACTGAATATATACGGATATGCCGCCGTTAAAATGTGGGCAGATTTAGTAAAAGACAGCAATACTCTTTCTTATGACAGCTTATCGGCAAAGATTATGAACAAAAAGGTAAACAATATGTGGAAGAACTCATTTTTTAACAATACAAGTGTGAAAAATCCGCTTCATTACGGTTTTTATCAATATCAGGATGGTGAGTTTATGCCTGCTCGCTAAAGAGTATATGTGTATAATATAGTTTAAACTTTAATATTTTTTTATTTAAGTATATAGTTTGTTTCAGTAATAATTTTTTTAAGGATATTAAAATGGCTGGTAGTATAAACAAAGTTATATTGGTTGGTAATTTAGGTGCGGATCCGCGTGTGAGCAATACTCAAAGCGGAACCAAAATCGTAAATTTGAGCCTTGCAACAAGTGAAAGTTGGAAAGATAAACTTTCCGGAGATCGCAGAGAACGCACGGAATGGCATCGTGTTGTTATTTATAATCCTCAATTAGCAGAAACTGCTGAAAGATATTTGCGTAAAGGTTCTAAAGTATATATTGAAGGTCAGCTTCAGACAAGAAAATGGGAAGATGGCAACGGACAAGAAAGATACACAACAGAGATTGTATTACAAAACTTTAGTGGCGTTTTAGTTATGCTCGACGGTCGTTCAGATGCTCCTGCCGGAGCTAATGAGGTGTTTGCAAATGCTTCATCAACAGGTTGGGATAGCGGTTCTTCTGCTTCGGCTTTAGATGACGATATTCCGTTTTAGTTATAAGACAAAGAAAGGTCGCTGAATTCAGCGGCTTTTTTGTTATAAATGGCAAACCTCCGATATCACATCGGAGGTTTGTGTTTAACAACTAAACTATTTAAAATACGTAACCGATATCACATCGGAGGTTTGTGTTTAACCCATTACAGCTTCCAGCTTTGCATCTGCGGCAATCTTGTCGATAATGGTTTGAACGCATTTTTCGATACGCTTTCCGGCTGAATAATCAGCGGGAACAACAAAATTGACTCTGCCGTCATTTAGAAAACGAGATGCTTTTTCTCTTGCCCCTTTTTTGTTAGGGGGGTATACAGCAAAGCAATAACCGCCATGATTTTTAATCATTGACATACTTGGAACATCGGTTTCTCCGTCACCAAAATATATCATATTTTCATAAGGTATAGCACGTTGTTCTTTAGGCATTGCCATATTAACACCAGCAACATCCATCGGGTCAAGACGTCCTTTGTTAATTCTGGCAAGATATTGAGTTTTATCTGTATAATTCACGATTCTGGCAGGCCAAACGGCGCGTCCGTATCCATCATACATAAAACAAGAAGCGTAAACCTTGGTAAAATAAGGAGCAATTTTTGTTCCTTCAATCATTTCTTGTAAACCTGAAGAAATAATGAAATGAGAAACTTTTACTCCCTTTTTTGAAGCGTATTCATTGATACGGTCAAACCAAGTTGTAACTCCTTTAAAAAACAACATCTCTTTTCCGCAAGCAACAAAATCTTCACGCTTAAAAGCAAGTTTTTTTGCGTTAGCTTCATCTATCATAAGCTTCATATAGCTTAAAATAGAATCCGCAGATTGTTCCATGGTTTGTAAGTCTGCTTTTGCCCAAAATTGAGCCGGTGTCATACCTAACTTTTCTTTAATAAATGTTGGTTCTTGCATGTTACCCTTAATGAGGGTTCCGTCAAAATCGTAGCATATAGCTACATCTACATAATTTTTTTTCATAATACAGAATAGTATATTTTGTGACAAATTTATCACAAAATATACTAAATGCAAGGATTATTTAAAAATATCTCGAAAAACAGATTATTTGCCTTTTTTCTTCTTTTCTTCTTTTTCTTTCAAGAGTTCCAAATCTCGTTCTGTAGCGATTTTGTTTAATATGGTTTTAACAACCGTATCAATATCTTTTCCTTCGGAATAATCGGCCGGCAGAGCAAAGTTAACTCTGTTATCTCTTAAAAGTTTAATGGCTTTATCTTTTTGGCGGCTTTTGGGTTTATATACGGCAATCGCATTACCGTTTCTGTCTTTTACCATTTTCATTGACGGAATATCGGTTAATCCGTCGCCGAAATATATAATGCGACGATACGGAATGCGACGTTCTTCATCAGGAGTAAACTCATTAACGGCCTTATCATCGGTTTTCTTTAAACCTTTGTTGATTTTTGAAATATATTGAACTTTTGTAGAATAGTTAATTACTCTTGCCGGCCAAACCGGATATCCTTCATTATCAAAAGCAAAAGAACAACCGAAAACGTCCTTAAAATATTTTCTGATAGAACAACCTTCAATAATTTCTTCATATCCTGATGAAATTATGTAGTGTTCAATGTCTAAATCAAGATATTTTCCGTATGCGTTTATACGATTAAACCAAGATTCAACTCCGTCATAATATTCAATTTTTTCTCCGCAGCAAAGCAGGTTGTCTCGGTTTAGTTTAATTTTTTTCTCGCGAGCAACCTTTGTAAAATAATACATACTTCCGGTTATTTGGTCAGCACAATTATCAATAGACCATTGGTTCGCTTTTTTCCAAAAAGTTTCAGGTTTCATACCAAGCTCAGGAATTAAGACATAATCTTGCATATATGTCGTGCTTAACGTTTCATCAAAATCATAAACAAGTGCCACTTTGGTTTTTTTCATAATTTTACACTCTCCTCTTGCAATTTATTTTAATATAATATAAACCTTAAGGGTTAATATTTAATCAACAAGAATAAGGAATTTATAAAATGTCTGCAACTACTATGGAACAACTTGTATCGTTATGCAAAAGAAGAGGATTTATTTTTCAAAACGCCGATATTTATGGCGGTATGCAAGGTGTTTACGACTATGGTCCGTTAGGCGTTGAGCTAAAAAATAATTTAAAGGCAGCTTGGTGGCGTTCTATGGTATATGAACGTGATGATGTTGAGGGGCTTGATGCTGCAATTTTAACGAATCGCAAAGTTTTAAAATATTCCGGTCATGAAGATACTTTTTCTGACCCGATGGTAGATTGCAAAAAATGTAAAGGCCGTTTTCGAGCAGACCACTTAACCGATAATAAGTGTCCTCTCTGCGGTTCAACCGATTTGACTGAACCAAGACCTTTTAATTTGATGTTTAAAACTCAAACCGGACCTGTGGAAAATGATGAAAATTTGGCTTATTTACGTCCGGAAACCGCACAGGCTATTTTTGTTCACTTCAAAAATGTGGTAGATTCTACATCTAGAAAACTTCCGTTCGGTATTGCTCAAATCGGTAAATCTTTCAGAAACGAAATTACTCCTCGTAACTTTATTTTCAGGGTTAGAGAATTTGAGCAAGCAGAATTAGAATTTTTTGTTGCTCCGGGTGAAGATGAAAAATGGCACGAAATATGGAAAGAAGCTCGCATTAAATGGTGGGAAGAGCAGGGACTTAAAAAAGAAAATATCAATATTTATACAACTCCGAAGGATGATTTGGCTCACTATGCAAAAGCTTGTTATGACATTGAATATCGCTTTCCGCACGGTATGGAAGAATTAGAGGGAATTGCTAACCGTCGTGATTATGATTTAGGAAATCATACTAAATCTCAAGAAGAATTTGAGCTTGAAGCACATTGTCATGAAAATCCGGAATCTACAACAAAGCTTTGTATCAGAGATGAACAAAACAACAAATGGGTAATTCCGTATGTAATTGAGCCGTCAATGGGGGTTGACAGAGGTGTGTTGGCCGTTATGACAGAAGCCTACACCGAAGAAGATTTAGGAGAAGGCAATAGCCGAATTGTATTAAAACTCAAAAAACATTTGGCTCCGATTAAAGTGGCTGTAATTCCGTTAAAGAAAAATAATGAAGAAATTATGCAAAAATGCCATGAGATTAAAAATAATCTTCTTAAACTCGGTATTGGTCGTGTTGCTCTTGAAAATACCGGAAACATCGGTAAGGCATATCGTCGTCATGATGAAATCGGAACACCGCTTTGTTTAACGGTAGATTTTGAAACCATTGAACAAGAGCCGGCATCTGTTACTGTTCGTGATAGAGATACAATGGAGCAGGTTAGGGTTAATATAGCTGATTTGCCTAACTATTTAAGAGATTATTTTTTGAGTTAATGATATGTTATGCCCCGTAAATTTTCTTTGCGGGGTTATTTTATGATAAGGATAAAAAATGAAAAGCAACAAAATTTATTCGTTTATGGCATCTACAGTATTATGGACTAAGGAAAATAGGATAACAAAAATTGAAGATATCGAAAAATCTCCGTTTTATGAAGAGCTGATGTTTGAAATAAATGCAAATGCCGATATCGAACCTCTTATTGTTGCAAAAGAAAATAAGTTTAAGGCTGATGACTTGAAAATTAAAACTGACGAGTTTCAAAAAAATAAAGATAACTTAAAAAGAAGAATTGCTCGTTTGGAAATCAGATTGCAAAAACTCGAAAATATGGAAAAATATGTAAACTATGT
>JBGVOY010000105.1:0-5959 GCA_045126755.1 Alphaproteobacteria bacterium
CCGTTTTGGAGCGAAACGGGTTTAATTTGAAAAAATCGCTTGGTCAAAACTTTCTTATCGACCCGACCGTTTGTCCGCAAATGGCCGACGAAGCCTGCGCCGACGCCGACGGAATTATTGAAATCGGCCCCGGCGCCGGAGTGCTTACAACCGAGCTTGCGAAAAGGGCTAAAAAGGTTGTTGCGATTGAAATTGACACAAAGCTTAAGCCGGTATTAAAAGAAACGCTTAACGAATTTGATAACGTCGAGGTTGTTTTTAACGACGTTATGAAAATCGACCTTAACGAGCTTATAAAAGAAAAATTTGACGGTATGAAGGTCGCCGTTTGCGCCAACCTCCCCTATTACATTACTTCGCCCATTATCATGATGTTGCTTGAACAGCAGCTTGGCATAGAAAGCATTACCGTCATGGTACAAAAAGAGGCGGCCGAGCGGCTTTGCGCCGAAATGGGTACAAGAGATTGCGGCGCGGTTACGGCGGCGGTACGTTTTTACTGTAACCCGAAACTTTTATTCCACGTACCGAGCCAATCGTTTTTACCTCCGCCAAAGGTTGACAGCGCCGTTATAAAACTTGATATAGCCGAAACAAAGCAGCCCGACGACGTTACAAGCGCCGAATTTTTCCGAGTAGTTAAAGCGGCGTTTTCCATGAGACGAAAAACGCTTGCCAACTGCTTAAGCTCGGGACTTTCGATAAGCAAGGAAGCGGTTTACGATTTGCTTGACAAATGCGACATAAGCCGCACGGCAAGAGGAGAACAGCTGACAATGGAGCAGTTTATTTCGCTTGCGAAAGCATATAACAAGGAGTGATTTATTAATGCACTTTGATCCGTATGAGCCTAAGGCAGACAGAAAACGCAGAATTTGGTCCAACGTATCCCTTTGCGTTATTGCGGGACTTTTTGTCCTCGGTATTATTATGTTCATGATGCCCAACAACTACGGCAAAAAATATTATTTTGAAAAAACCGAAACAGATGCTTACACTTTTGTCGACACCGTTGATAAAACCAACGAGTTTTATGAAATGTACACCGAAATGATTGTGCCGACAAACGAGTTCGAAATGGACACGGGATTTTCGAAAAAATTCCCGACGGCGGCAAAGCTTTTAGACATGGATTCTTCGGTATATAACGAAAACAAACCGTACATTTATTACGGCGGAAATCACGTTGCCGTCGCTCAAAGCTTTTATTCAACCATGGATAACCACAAAACGCTTGATGTTGCGCTTTTCGGGTTTGAGCCTACGCTTGACCAAAACAAGGTTGCGATTTCGGTAAAAGAGGTTGTCCGCTTTTCGCTTATTTACAATTCGGCGAGCGGCACGGTAAATTACATGAAATACGACCCCGATAAATTTAGCATGCAGATTAACAACTTTACCATTTCGGTTGACAGCGGTATGCTTAAAAAAGCGGGATACACCTTTACCATGAAGCCCACCCAAAAGCTTAAGCAAACCGACAAAAACTTACTTAAAAACACCGTAATAGACGCTACAAACAACTCAACCCAAAAGCCGACTTTTACGGAAAGCGAGGATAAAACGGTTGTTTCGCTTAATCAGGAGGGTACGGAATTCGCCGACCACGTTGCAAGATACCGATTCGACATGATGGGCGACAGTATTGAATATTTCACAGAATTTGTGATAAACGCAGAGGTGCAAAGCGGCACCCGCGCCGACGATATCGAATATCAGTTCAGCATTTCTTAAAACATAAAAAAGGAACGGAAAACCGTTCCTTTTTTTATGTTTTGTGTTGGACGCCGTTTTGGTCGACCGAATAATTTTTTGTAAAAATTAGCTCGGTTACGGGTACAAACCTATAACCTGCGTTGATCAAATTTTCGAGCAAGCCGGCAAGGGTTTCTACCGTATGCGCGGTACCGTTATGCATTAATATTATTCCGCCCGCCGAAATACGTTTTGTTACGTTTTCAATTTGCATTTTTGACGTATTTTCCTTTTTCCAGTCAACGGTGTCATCATTAGATACAAAAGTAAAGACTTTTTTACTATTAATATAAAAGAAAAAGAAGCAAAAAGAAAAATAATCGCCTGTCGGTTAAAATAAAACGTTGATACGTTTTATTTTAATTAAATATTTTTTACTAAAGGAAACTCTGTGGAGTTTCCTTTTCTTTTTGCTATGCTATGTATCGTTATGCTATGTATAGAACTGATATGCTATGTTCTGCTTTGTCTTGTTAGGATATGTATTGTATAGAGAGTTTGGCGAACATTTCGCAAATTTTCCGCTATTTTATTTTTAATCTGTCATATTTAAATTACAAAAATAAAAAATTAATGAAAGGATGAATTAAAATGGAAAGAATTTTAAGACAATACACTCATCTAAATAACGAAGAATTCGCAGTAATTGTTAGACTATGTTTAAAATATTCTAACAATGAAGAAATAACAGAAGCAGATGGAACTCCGCAACAATTATTATTTTTTAATAACAACCCAAAACCACAAATAGAAAAACTTATAAAAGCACGAAAAAGAATGGAAAGGAACAGAAAAAAATGAGAGATAAAAAAGACAGTATATTTAATTCAGAAATTTTACAACAGACCGCGCATTTAAACCACGCAGAATTTGGTTTATTTATGAGAATGGCAATGATAGAAGATGATGAAGAAACACAAAAAAGATATGAAAATATAAGCGGAGTTTTTTTAAATGCCTATATGAAAATAGAAGAACAATGGAAAGAAGATTTTAAACCATATACGGAAGATATGAAAGCAATGTCAGATTATTCTGTTATTTATTCTTCAGCTGCCAAATCTCGTAAAGGTTATAACCTACTTAAAGAAACATTGGACAACAAAAAAGGCGACAAAGGCGGAAACGGCGCAAACACAAAAACACAAACAACAACCGAACCAACAACAACTGAATATATTAATCCCTGTGAAGATGATATAAGATTACCAAACAAAACAAAACCAATAAAAATAAGATATCCTGAAGCGAATTTTGAAAATGCACCAACACAAAACGATATAGATGGACTAATAGATACTCTTAATGAAGATACTATTATACAAATGTTAATCAAAGGAAATTTAGAAAGATGGGAAAGATATTATGAAGAAATTTTAAAAGAATTACAAACAAAGCAACAATTAAAAACGGAGTCTCCCTTTGATTGTTTGAAAGGGGATGAAGAATAATGAAAATAGCAATAATGAAAAATAATAAAATTTATTTTTCCGGTTCTTATAATAAAACAGTTTTTAGGATGTTATATCCCATTTTTAAAGACTGTTATATAGCGGTCATAGAAGATAATGAAATTAAAGTGATTCTAACTTATGAAGAATTTTTATGCAGTGAGGTATAAGAATATGGACGAAAGATTAATACCATTAACAATTATTGCGACGATATTACTTTTAATTATTTTGGCACTTGGAATATATCTAAAATTTATAGAATTTAAATATAACTTAGCACAAAAGATTAAAGAAGAAATCAAAAGAGATAACAAAGAAAATAAAAACGAAATTAAAGGAAGAGTAATTATAGAAGATGATGAATTTGATTTAATTTGCAAAGCATTATCAGATTCAATGAATTACAAACCAAATGAAATGCGCGATGAAAAATGGAGTCTATTAATAAAACTAAAAACAATAGAAAGTTTAGCAAGAAAAGAAATGGAGGATGAATAATTATGTTTCCAAAAACAAAAAAGAATCTTGAAAAAATGTATTATAAATTATCTGCAGATAATGAAGCACTCAGAAAACAAAATTACAAATTAAGACAAGAAAAAGAACAACTAATGAAAGCAGAATTAGTGTTAATTTGGTATATGGATGAATATTTACAAGAAACAGACCCTTACTATTTAATACTTTCTAAATCAGAACAAGTAGATTACACAATACATAAGGTAAGACAATTAGAGGAAAACATTTATAACCAAACAAAAGAACTTGTAGAAAGTGAGGATAAAGAATGACAGAAATATCACAAAAATTTCTTGAACTTGCAAATAATCCGGAAATTGCAGAATCAGTAAATTTTGTTCTCGCAATAATCATTGGAACTTATTTTTTAATATATTTCTCAACATCATTTATTGATTTTTTATATGAAAGTGCATTTTACTTTTATCACAGAAGAAAAAATGCTTTGGTATACGGAGAAATCAAAGAAAGAGAAATGCAAGACCTGATGACAGACATTAGGAAAAACGGAATCACGGATGAAAAACTTAAAACACTTGGATTATATCTCTATATGGCAGAAGATTATAAAAGAAATAGACAGAAAAGAACTCTATACAAAAAAATTAAAGATTGGATAAAGGAGAGAAAAAACAATGAAAAGATATAGATATTTTATTTACGGAAATAGCGGTGGAATAAACGAAGTAATAAACGATTTGAAAAATTATAAAGGTTTGCGATTCAGAACATTAAATGAAGTGTTTGATTACATAGCAGATAATTCAAAGGGTATGAAAAAAGAAGACTTATCTATAAAACATTGGTGTTATGATGACAGAATAGAAAAAGATGTATTTATGGTTTCAACAAATAAATTTGGAAAAGACAATTACATAAAAAAATACGGTTGCACTCAATTTGCAGGATATTACTTAGTTGAATTATAAGAAAGAGAAGGTAAATAATTATGAAAAAGAAAATTAATTACAAAGAACAAATGAAAGCAATTCAGAAATTAGAAGCAAGAAAACCATTCAATATTAATGTTAAAATAAAAGGAGACAAATAATTATGAAAATGGATTTTTCACCAAGTAAAAATTTAGATACAAAAAATAAATACAATCTTTTTAATTGGATTGTAACAAAAGAGATTTTTTCTAAAGAAATTAAAGTAAAAGGATTAGATGATAAAGACTATGACAGAATACAAAAAATAACATTTAACTATTACAATAATTACAGTATGGAGTTACCCCAAAATGTTTTAGATTATTTAGAAAAAAAATTAGTTGAATCAAAAAATCTATATAAAGAACTTAAAAAATTATATGAAAACTATGTTTGTCTTGAAATGAAATTATATTAAACCAAAAATAAAGGAGGATAAGTAATTATGAAAGTTAGAATTACAGGATTACCTGAACAGGTCAGAGCATTTACAGAAAGCATAAAAGAGTTTTCCGGTTTAGAAATTAATTACATAAGCGATGAATATAAACAAAATCGAAAATGTAAAACATCTAAATATGTTGCAGTATATTTAGATATTCAAGATTATGAAAAAGGAAATAAAGATTAAAAATAATAATGCCGGTACCGTTTGGTATCGGTTTTTTTCGTTTTAATATCGTTTCTTTCATATTGATATTAAGTAAAATAAATAATATGTAATTCAGCAAGGTTAGAATCCACGGAAACCATAAGAACTCCGTGGCGGTCGTTGGTTCGATTCCAACCATATTATTTATTTTATTAATTTATTAAAGGAGTGTTATTTATGAATGAAACATTAGAAGATTTAAGAATTAAAAGAAATGCCGTTAATTTCACTTTTAATAACTTATTTGACACATTACAAGAAGAGGAACATATAAACACCGTGAACCGCCTAAAAGCGAAAATAAGGGCATTAGAGAAAGAATTAGAGATGTGGAAGAATCAAGCAGAATTTATAAAAAGAGTTAAAACAATAGAGGTAAGATAATATGACGAAAAAAGATTTAAAAAAAATGAAGAGATTTAAAAAATTTATTAATGCTTGTAAATCTAAAAAAGTGTATTTTGTTGAAATCGATAATGTATTATATGTGGAAGATAAAATACGAAAAACAAAAGCACCTGCACCAGATGAAATGCAAGTACAAATATTTAAAGATTTTGTGAAATCTATTTATGATGGAACAGATAAAGAATTTATTAAAAAAGTAGAGGAGATAGATAAAAATGGAAAATAATTTTACGCAAGTA
>JBGVOY010000106.1:0-5123 GCA_045126755.1 Alphaproteobacteria bacterium
CTTCAGGTTATGAGCCTGACGAGCTACCGGGCTGCTCTACCCCGCGACAACAATATGTTGGGCTCTATATACGCTCAAAAAAAATCATTGTCAAGCACTTTTTTTGCCCTTTAATTAAAAAATATTAAAGACAAGCTAATCATAAGTATAATTAACAAAACAAAAATATGCCCAATTTTCATTTTAGAACAGCAAACTTATGGCAACGGCAAATATAAGAACCAATATGACAATTATTTTTTTCATTTTTTCTCCTTGTTACTTGACATACGCTTTGCAACCTAAAGATTATAAGTTTATTTACCGGCAATTTTTTTGTAAGTTAAATATCGCAAAAAACCACACCCGAATACCGAAACCAAGTTTTTTGAAAATAAATTTTTTAATTCTGATGAAAAAATTTTATACATCTGTTCTTTTATTTCTTTTGGGGCTTTTTTACAACGTTTCAGCTGGTGTTTTAATAATTTAGGAAGTAATCCGTGTTTTATTTTTTTAAGTTCGGGTTTGTTTTTATATTCGTTAATAACAAATTCGACTCCTTTATTGAAGCTTTCAATTTGTTTAACCGTAATTTTCTGATGGGAGATAGAATTTTTGTTTAGAGTATAAAAATATAGTTGTGCATCAATCAAAACCGTTTTGGGCGATTTTGCCAATATGGCGTATGTGTGGGGATAATCTTCGTATAAAATTCCTTTAATAAAATTTATATCGTTAAGAATTTCTTTTTTATAAAATTTAGTCCATACGTTAAACGGAATTCTGAATTTAGAATTTGATAAAGCTAAATTAAGAGGTTTATCGGTAATTTTAAATTTTAGCTTATCAATATTGATATTTTTTGGGGTATATTCTTCGTCGTCAGATTTTTTATATCCGAAGCAAACCATATCGGCATTATGTTTTGTGGCAAAAGTATGGGCAATTTGTAAAAGTTGAGGATGTATTGCGTCGTCAGAATCTAAAAAATAAATATAATTTCCTTGAGCAATTTTAAGTCCGTTATTGCGAGCCATAGAAAGCCCCTGATTTGACTGAGTAACAATTTTTATGCGTGTATCTTTTTTAGCATATTCTTTTAGTATGTGCAAAGATTTATCAGCAGAACCATCATTAACGCAAATTGCTTCAAAGTCGGTAAATGTTTGCCCTAAAAGGCTGTCTAAACAGCGTTTTAAATATTTTTCAACATTGTATATCGGTATAATTACGGAAATTTTTGGCATTTGTTACCTGTTTTATTATATGAACTGTTGTATAAATTGCTTGCTTTTAGAAGATATAGATGTAAATATACATTAGTTTTCTTTATTCAATATGGGCAAAGAAAAATATTTGAAATATAAGAATCGGGTGCAAAATGAAAAATAAAATTATATTCTTTGTAAAAGACTTTATTGTCGGAGGTGTTGAACAAGTGCTTGTTACGGCAGTTAATACTTTGGTTGAAAACGGCGATGAAGTTGTTATTGTCTGGACAGGCTATGTTGAAGATAATTTTATGTTAGGTCAAATCGATTCCCGTGTTAAGCAGATTTATACTTCAAAAATTTGGCACTTGGTAGGTTCGGCAAAGCCTAAAGGCAAATTGGCAAAGTTTTTATGGCATACAAAACAAAACCTCAATCTTTTTATGCTCCGTTTTATTAAAAAGCATATTCCTGATTTTTCTTCATACAACTATTTGATAGATTTTAAGAACGGTTCATCAAAAATTTTTAATATTTGTATTGAAAAAAATCAAAAAAAGGTTGTGTGGATTCATGGAGCTTTTTCTCGTTTTAATAAGAAAAATAAGTTCAAAACATATAAATTAAATTCTTTTGATAAAATTGTTTGCTTAACTGAAAGTTTTAAAAGACAATATGTTGAAAAATATCCGGCATCGAAAGAAAGAATTAAAGTTATCAGAAATCCGTTTGCGATAGAAGATATTAAAAACAAGGCAAATGCTAAAGATGAAGAATTAGCTCAATATATGCCATATTTTTTGCATGTTTCCAGAATTGGCACAGATAAAGATATTTTAACCGCTTTAAAAGCATATAAAAAGTTTTACCAAAAAACAAAAAGCAACAAAAGTTTGGTGTTTTTAGGCAATGGTCCATTACTGGAATATTATCAAAAGTGGGTAATTGATAATGGTTTAGAAGGAAAAGTATTTTTCTTGGGCAACAGGTCTAATCCGTTTGTTTGGATGAAAAATGCTCAAGCTTTGCTATTGTCTTCTTTTAATGAAGGTTTGCCGACAGTGCTAATTGAGGGACAAATTTGCTCAACACTTGTCATATCAAGTAATTGTGAAGACGGACCAGACGAAATTTTAGAAAACGGCAAATCGGGCGTTTTGTTTAAGGTTAATGACAGTGATGGTTTGGCAGGTATTCTTATTGACTATGAAAAAGGCTTAATTGACAGAGAAAACATAATTAAAAACGCAGACGAATCTTTGTATCGGTTTGCAAAGGAAGAGTTTAAAAAACAAATTTATCTTTCGGTTTTAGAATAATCACAACATACATAGTAAGGACAATTTAAAATGGTTAAAATTTTTAAGAAAACAAAAGATGGAAGTAAAAGAACAATTTGTTTTTTGGGGATACCTGTTTATTCATATCGTAAAAAAGAACTGGTATTTAAGCATTCTGGTTCGAATGTTGTAGTTATGAAACATCATCGAATTTATTTTAAAGAAAATATATCTATTGGAAATAATGTTCGTATTGGGACAAGGGTGTTTATGAATGCGTTAGGGGGGTAACTATCGGAAATAACGTCATTTTTGGTCCTGAAGTTACAATATTAACCGCTAATCATAACTATGACACTCCAACAAAACTTCCTTACGATGAAGAGATGATATTAAAGCCCGTTACTATTGCAGATAATGTTTGGATAGGTTGCAGAGCTACCATTGTTCCGGGTGTAACGATTAATGAAGGCGCTGTAATTGCAAGTGGGGCGGTTGTGACGAAAGATGTTCCTAAAGGAGCAGTTGTCGGCGGAAATCCTGCAAAAGTATTAAAATATAGAAACATGGAATATTATGAAAAATTGAAAGAGCAAAAATCTTTTTATATTTTTAATCAATAAAGTATTTGTACGTTGCAAAAAATTTTTATAAGTATTGACTATAAACAGAATTCTATACAATATTTTATTTGACAGTTGAGCAATTAGTATGTATACAAAAATCTTGTAACTATCAGATTTTTTAAGGGGTTTTTATGAGTTGGCTTTATAAAAAAGAAAAAAAACAACACAAAACTGTTTATCGTATACTGGGTTTAAAAATTTCCGTAAAACACAGCGAAGAAAAAAACTTGCTAATGGGGCTTGAAGAACTGGTTCGCAGAACGGTTGACGTAACATCTTTGCCTAAAGCTCAAGGTGTGTTAAGAGATATACAACTATCAATATTAAAGTTACTTTTGGAAGTAGATAAAGTATGTAAAGAGCACAAAATTCAATATTGGCTAGATTATGGCACTTTATTAGGAGCTATTCGCCATAAAGATTTTATACCATGGGACGATGATATTGATATAAGTATGATGCGTGAAGATTATGAAAAGTTTGTAGAAATTTTTAATCAATACACATCTGATAAAGATTTGTATGCCGAATTGTGTTGCACTTGCAGAGGAACTCATAATATTTTAAAAATTCGTCATAAAAATTTTCCGCTCGTCTTTTTAGATATTTTTCCTCACGACTTTTACGTCGAAAAACTAGATGAAGAAGGCAAGCAAGCTTTACAGAGAAAAATTGAAAAAGCTAAAAAATCCATTTATTACAAAGTGAAAAACTCAGAAAACTCAAAGTATATACAACACTTGCAGAAAATAAGAGATACTAAAATTTATGAAGGAAAAGTTCCTGATGTTTCTAAAAAACCGGCGGTATTTTGGGGGATAGATTTTAATCATACTACACCCAGACAAGTTTTTGATTATGAAACAATGTTTCCGCTATCTGAAGTTGAGTTTTGCGGGCATAAATTTCCGGCTCCTGCAAATGTCGATTTATATTTGACTACCGTTTACCGCGATTATATGGCTTTGCCGTCATCACTTCATTATCACTTTGATTTAAATCAATTTTCCGTAGAGGATATAACTGCTATTAAAAAATATGTTAATTCTTGAGGGAAACAGAGTGCTGAAATCTAAATCTGTACTGACAATTCCGGTCGAAGGACTTGGAATTGCTCGTCATAGCAATATTAAAGATATGTATTGTTTTAAGATAGATTAGAGGTTTTATAAGAAATAAGTTTTTAAAACAGCATAAACTTGATTTTGATTATTTATGATGTTTGCAAATATATGTGTGTTGCTACGTATACATAATATTGTATTGACAACTCAGCAATAAGTCTATATTAGAATGATAAGGACTGTTAATTTTTTAAGGGGTTTTTATGAGTTGGCTTTATAAAAAAGAAAAAAAACAACACAAAACTGTTTATCGTATATTGGGTTTAAAAATTTCCGTAAAACACAGCGAAGAAAAAAATTTGATAATGGGGCTTGATGAACTGGTTCGCAGAACGGTTGACGTAACATCTTTGCCTAAAGCTCAAGGTGTGTTAAGAGATATACAATTAGCAGTAGTGAAAATGCTTTTGGAAGTAGACAAGGTTTGCAAAGAACACAAAATTCAATATTGGTTAGATTTCGGTGCTTTATTGGGAGCTATTCGCCATAAAGATTTTATACCATGGGACGATGATATTGATATAAGCATGATGCGTGAAGATTATGGCAAGTTTGCTGAGCTTTTTAATCAATATACCGCAGATAAAGATTTGTATGTTGAAAAATATTATGAGCGTAAAGGAAAATACAATATCTTAAAGATTTTTCATAAAAAGTTTCCAACCGTATTTATAGATATATTCCCTTATGATTTTTATGTTGAAAAATTAGATGCAGAAGGCAAAAAAGCCTTACAGCAAAAAATTAAACAAGTTAAGAAAACAGCTTATCGTAAAGGAAAAAGGTCTAAAGAAGAACAGCAAAAATACAGAGAAAGCTTTTTGAAAATAAGAGATACTAAAATTTATGAAGGAAAAACTCCTGATGTTTCTGAAAAGCCTGCACTATTTTGGGGTATAG